>JAQGJF010000012.1 GCA_028290765.1 Tardiphaga sp. | reverse complement strand
CACCGAGGTCGCCGCGTCGACGGCATCGCCCAGCGTGTCGAAGCTGCACACCGCCGACGAGATCGCCTGCGGCCAGGGATGCAGCTTCAGCGTGATTTCGGTGATGATGCCGAGCGTGCCCTCGGCGCCGACGAACAGCCGTGTCAGATCGTAGCCGGCGGCGGATTTGCGGGCGCGCCTGGCGGTCCGGATCGCCCGGCCATCGGCGAGGACGACTTCGAGCGCGAGAACATTGTCCTTCATGGTGCCGTAGCGCACCGCCATGGTACCGGACGCGCGCGTCGACGACATGCCGCCGATCGAGGCATCCGCCCCCGGGTCGATCGGGAAAAACAAACCAGTGTCGCGCAATTGCGCGTTGAGCTGCTTGCGGGTGATGCCGGGCTGGACCACCACGTCCATGTCGTCGCCATGGACGGCAATAATGCGGTTCATGCGGGAGAAATCGAGGCAGACCCCGCCGTGCACCGCCGACGCATTGCCCTCGAGCGAGGTACCGGCGCCAAACGGCACCACCGGCATGCCGCGGTCTGCGCAGAGTTCGACGATGCGGCGGACTTCCTCGGTGGTTTCGGGAAATACCACGATGTCGGGAGCGGCCGTGGCGTGATACGCCTCGCTGCGGCCATGCGCGTCCAGCGCGCCGCGCGCCGTCGTCGCGCGCTCGCCGACGATGGCGGCCAGACTCGCGGCCACGTTGGCGATCTTCTCCACCACGCCCAACTGCTCCCTCCCTGCCACCGGCCCGTAACCGGGCTCTTGTGCATCCTGTGTCGCGCGCGATCTGTCCGATTCACGCGGCGATCATGTCAAATCATCCTATACCGCGCGCACCGGCTACGTCTTGCCCCTTATCGCGCCAGACTTCAGTTCGTCAGGTCCCGGTTCGCCTAGTCCCGACAGCCGCTCGGCCCGGCGCACGGTGGCGATGAAGTCGGTCTCGCCCTCGCCTTCCGCGATCAGCGCGCCATATGTCTCACGCGTCAAGGCCGCGAGTGGCAGCGGCACCGAGGCCTCCCGCCCGGCATCCAGGATCAGGTCGAGGTCCTTGGCCATCTGCCGGCACGAAAACGTCGATTCGAAATCGCGCGACCGCAGCGGCGCAGTCTTGTATTTCACCATCGGCGATGCGATCGCGCTGTCGTCGAGCACGTTGAGGATGTCCTGCCAGGCGATGCCGCCCTTGCGCGCCAATGCAAGGCTTTCCGCCATCATCCCCGCCGACACCGCGATCATCAGATTGACCGCCAGTTTGGCGTAGCGCGCCTCTTCGGCTTCGCCGAGCCAGGTCTGCGCCCGGGTGAAGCTAGCCAGCAACGGCCGCATTTTCTCGAAGGCCGGCTTTGGACCGGAGACAAAACACGTCAGCGCGCCGGTATGGGCGATGCTGGCGTTGCCCGACACCGGCGTCCGCAGATAGGAGATGTTTCGCGAAACGGCCAGCGCGGCCAGTTCCGCCGAAATTTCCGCACTCACCGTGCTGGTCTCGATCAGCACCGCGCCATCGGCCATTTGCGCGACCACACCGCCGGAGCCGAACATCGCGTCACGGAGCACCTTGTCATCGGGCAGCGACACCACGACGGCGTCCTTGCCCTGAGCCGCGGCGGCAGCACTCGCTACCGATTTGAGCCCCTGCTCCTTCGCCAGCGCCAACCGGCCTGAGCTCGCATCGAAGCCGGTGATGTCGAAGCCGGCCTGCATCGCGCGTACCGCCATCGGAAGGCCCATCTTGCCGATGCCGATCCAGCCGATGGTCAGTGTGCTGCTCACGATCATGCCGCCTTGTTGAGCTTATTCATGTCGTCGATGATGCGCCGGCCGGACGCGGCGAGCGCCGTCATCTTGCCCGCGCGATCCGCGATCAGCAGTTCGCGATTCCTTTTCTTCCAGATGCCCGCGATCATCACCGCCTCGACATTGGACAGCCCGGCCTGCATCACCACCGTCGAGACCGGATCGTGCACCGGCCACAGATTAAGGTCGGTGGCGTTCAGGATCACGAGGTCCGCCGCCTTGCCCGGCGTCAGCGAACCGATGCGATGGTCGAGACCGAGCATGCGGGCGCCTTCGCGCGTGACCCAGCGCAACGCCTCGCGCACCGGGATCGTCGACGTCGGGGGAATTTCATTGCGCTCACTTCTTGCAGAAGCGTTGTCCAGCGCGCGCTGCGCCGTCAAGGCGATACGCGCCACGGTGAACATGTCGCCGGAGACCACCGAGACCAGGTCGACACCGAGCGACGGCGCCGCCCCGATCCGCAGCAGCCGCCCGGTGATGGGAAAGCCGTGGCCCTGGATCAACTCGTTTTCCGGCGTCAGCGAAAACGAAACGCCAAGATCGACGAACCGTCGTAGCTCGTCGTCGGTCAGGTTGTTGCCGTGCACGATGTTGACGTTCGTACCGACGAGGCCTTCCTCGACCAGAAGGCGCCAGCCGTCCGGCGTGCGGGCCGGACCACCGCCCTGGTGCATCGAGGCGATCAGGCCGAGTTCGCGCGCCAGCGCGAAATCGTGGCGCGCGACATCGAGGGTGGAATAATGCGGACCGAGAATCGCCAGCCCCAGCGTCATCAATCCATCGCGATTAGAAAACGGACCGTCGAGCAAGCGCTGAACTTCGGCGCGGGGATGCGGCACTTCGGAAAAGTGCGGCTGTCCGGGCTTCGGATCCGGCTTCGGCGAGCCGTGAAAGAACGCGGCGCGGATGCCGCTTTCCGACAATCCGGCCACGGCGGCATCGGTATGCGCCGGGGTCGGATTGTTGTGGCACCAATCGACCAGTGTCGTGGTGCCGCAGTCGATCTGGTTGAGCGCGCCGACCAAAGTGGCGATGTGGATGTCGTCCGGCCGGAACACCGTGGCGAGCCCCGCATGCATCTTGCCAAAGTATTCCGGCAGGGTCCAATTGGCGGCCAGGCCGCGCAGCGCCGTCTGCCAGGTATGCATATGCGCGTTGATCAGCCCGGGGATCACGATCCGCCCGTGGCCATCGACGATTTCCGCATCATCCGCGTTAATCGCCGGCTGCACCGCGGCGATGCGTCCGTCCTCGACCAGGAGATCGCCGGTCACGAGATCGCCGAGGGCGTCATCCATCGTGGCGATGGTCGCGCCCTTGATCAGAACGCGGTTCATGGGCGCGGAACTTTGGTGGTGTTTTTCAATGAGGTTTCCTC
>JAQGJF010001099.1 GCA_028290765.1 Tardiphaga sp. | reverse complement strand
CAAGAGCTCCTCGCAATGACGGAGTTGGCAGCGCCGATAAAGCCTTAAATCTTCCCGCTTCAGAAAAGATCCAGCCATGCAGCTTTCCGACACCCACCAGGAGATTCGCCAGACCGCCCGGCGCTTTGCCCAGGACGTCATTCGTCCGCAGGCCGAGGCGCTGGACCGCGACGAGAGTTTTCCCCACGACATCTACAAGGCGATGGGCAAGCTTGGCCTGTTCGGCATTACCACGCCGGCCGAACTTGGCGGCGCCGGACTGGATACCCTCTGCTACGCCTTGGTGATGGAAGAATTGTCGCGCGGTTATTCCTCGGTCGCCGACCAGTGCGGATTGTATGAATTGATCGGGACGCTGCTCTCCACCCACGGCACGCCCGATCAGCAAGGCAAGTGGCTCAAGCGCCTGCTCAGCGCCGAGTTGCGGCCAGCCTATTGCATCACCGAAGCCGAAGCCGGCACCGACGTCTCGGGGATCCGCACCACGGCGGAACGCACCGCGACCGGCTGGCGTCTCAACGGCTCAAAACTGTGGATTCACAATGCGCCGGTCGCCGATGTCGGCTTCGTGCTCGCTCGCACCGACAAAGCCGCCGGCAAGCGCGGCATGAGCATCTTCATTGTCGAATTCGACCGTCCCGGGGTGTCGCGCGGCCCCAAGGAGCACAAGATGGGGCAGCGCGCCTCGCAGGTCGGCGCGCTGCATTTCGAGAATGTCGAACTGCCCGCCGACGCCTTGCTGGGTGCCGAGGGACGCGGCTTCCAGATCATGATGAGCGCGCTCGACAAGGGCCGCGTCGGCATCGCCGCCCTCGCCGTAGGTATCGCCCAGGCCGGGCTCGAAGCAGCACTGGACTATGCGGTCACCCGCAAGCAGTTCGGCCAGCGCATCGCCGATTTTCAGGGGTTGCAATGGATGCTCGCCGACATGGCCAAGGACATCACCGCGGCACGGCTGCTGGTCCATCATGCCGCCACCGCGCTCGATACCAATCAGTCGGCGACCATCCACTGCTCGATGGCAAAATGCTTTGCCGCTGATATGGCGGTGGCGCAGACAGCCAATGCCGTGCAGATTTTTGGCGGCAGCGGCTATATTCGCGGCTTCGAAGTCGAGCGGCTCTACCGCGACGCCAAGATCACCCAGATCTATGAAGGCACCAACCAGATCCAGCGCAGCATCATCGCGCGGGAGTTGCTGACGAATGGCGTGCCGGGGTAAGCGGCCCTCACAACAAAAAGTAACTCGGAGCCCGGATGAGCGCAGCGACATCCGGGTCCGTCGCGGCCCCCGGATGTCGCTACGCTCATCCGGGCTACGAAGTCGCCTCTCCCTTACCGGTCCAGCCGAAACACCATCTGCGTCGGCCGCACGAACCGCAGCGCGACCAGCAGCAGCGCCATCACCATCACCATGTAGATCACTGCCATCGCGTCGATCGAATAGACCGGCCGCACGCCGCCGGCGAACATGTTGTAGAACAGCGCCACCACCAGCGTCTGCGATCCGCCGCCCCCTAGAAGAAACGCCAGTTCGAAATTCGAGATGGTATTGACCAGGATCAGCAGCCCCGCGGTCAGAATGCCGGGCACCATCAGCGGCAGCAGGATGCGCCGGAAGATCTGGGCCCGGCTCGCCCCCAATACCTGGGCGCTCCATTCGAGATTGACGCTGATCTGCTCGAAAAACGGCATCAGAATGAACACCGCCAGCGGCACCATCGGGACCAAGACCGCCAGGATGACGCCGAGCACGGAGCCACCGACGCCATAGCGATAGAGCGTGGTCGCCAGCGGAATGCCGTAGGTCATCTGCGGAATCACCAGCGGCAGGAAGTACAGCAGCAGGATCGCGGATTTGAACCGGAAATTCCGCCGCGCCAAAATATAGGCCGCCGGGAATCCGATCGCGAGCGCCAGGATCACGACCGCAACGACGATGAAGAACGTCACCCCCAGCACCTGGCCGAGATCGAAATTGGTCCAGGCATAGCTGAACCAGGCGGTGGTGAAGGCCGGCGGCAGCGGGCTGCCGAACCAGCGCTTGGCGAACGAAGAGACCACCACATGCGACACGATCCCGAGCATGTTGAGAATGAACCCAACGATGAAGAGATACAAAGCGAGCTTCCACATTCTACCGCGCATCGAACGCTCCGCCCCCGCCCCTATCTTTTTCCGACGCCCATCGTCGCCGCCGGCGACAAACGGCGCCGGAACAGGATGATGGCGAGCAACGCCGCCAGCTGGCACAGCCCCATCACCACCGCAATCGCCGATGCCGCCGACATGTCATATTGCTCGAACGCCTTCTGGTAGGCGGCGATCGAGATCGTTCGCGTCGCTCCGGCCGGTTGCCCGAGCATGACCGCGGACGGAAACACCGCAAAGCTCATCACGAACACCAGCGCAAAGGCGATCGCGAGCCCCGGGGCAATCAGCGGCAGCATGACACGGCGGAACACCACGGCAGGCGTTGCGCCGAGCATGCGCGCGGAGCGCTCGAGGCTGGGATCGATGCCGGAGATGTAGCCCAGCAACATCAGGAAGCAGAACGGGAACTGCTGCATGAACAGCGCCAGCATAACGCCGATATAATTGTGGGTCAGGATGAAGGGCTCGCTGATGAGGCCGAGCCCAAGCAGGATCTGGTTGAGCCAGCCTTGCGAGCCGTAAAACCCCAAAATGCCTTCGGA
>JAQGJF010001081.1 GCA_028290765.1 Tardiphaga sp. | reverse complement strand
TCGTTCCTGCATCAGGTCATCGAAGGCGGCAAGAATCGGATCATCGGCGTCGTCAGCTGACGCGTCGCCAACCGTTCGGAGAAAGCAATGGACCCGGCGGCAATGCCGTTCGGGTTCGCCACAAAATATTGCGGGAGAGCGATGTGACGAAATCCAGAATGATGCATCTCTGCGGTTTTCTGATTGCCGGTCCGGTGGTTCACAGCCATGCGATCTGGCGTAATCCGAAGCACAAGACCGATTTCCTCAGCCTCGAGCATTATGCGCACATCGCCAGGGTGCTCGAGCGCGGCCGGTTCGATTTTCTGTTCTTCGCAGACCGTCTGGCGATTGCCGACCGCTATGGCGCCAGCCACGTCACCGGCATTCGGCACGGCGACCAGGATGCGACCCGCATGGACCCGTTGCCGATCCTTGGCGCGCTGGCCGCCGTCACCAGCCGCATCGGCCTCGGCGCGACGCGGTCCACCACCTACGACGCGCCCTACAATATCGCGCGCGAATTCGCCACGCTCGACCACATCTCGGCCGGGCGCTCCGCCTGGAACGTCGTGACGTCGATGAACGATGGCGAGGCGCTGAACTATGGCAGCGTGCCGCATCTCGGCCATGACGAGCGTTACGACCGCGCCGACGAATTCATGGAGGTGGCGTTCAAGCTGTGGGACAGCTGGGAGCCCGATGCGCTGGTGCTCGACCGCGAGCGCGGCATCTATGCCGATCCGGACAAGGTGCATTATCTCAACCATGCCGGAAAATGGTTCCAGTCGCGCGGCCCGCTGAACATCCCGCAGGGCCCGCAGGGTCGTCCGGTGGTGATCCAGGCCGGTTCCTCCGGGCGCGGCAAGGCTTTTGCCGCGCGTTGGTCGGAAGTGATCTTTGCGCTGCAGCCGAACATGGAGCGGATGCGGATCTTCACCGCCGAGGTCCGTGCCGCGCTGGCGCAGCAGGGCCGCGCCGAGGATGCCAGCCGGATCCTGATGGCGATCATGCCTTTTGTCGGCGAAAGCCGCGCCGAGGCCGAGGACAAGCGCGACCTGCACGATTCGCTGGTCGATCCGCTGGTCGGCCTCTCGACGCTCGGTGCGCATACCAATGCCGATTTTTCGAATCTGGCGCTCGACGATGGGATCGAGGCGGTCACATCGTCCGGCAGTCAAGGCAATCTGGCCGCGCTGAAAAGCATTGCGGCCGGTGCGTCGATCAGCATCGCCGAAGCCGGCCGGATTTACGGGCGCGGCGTGATGTGCCCGCGGCTGGTCGGCACCGCGAAGGATATCGCCGATGAAATGGCGGAAATCGTCAGTTCCGGCGCGGCGGATGGCTTTGTGGTGTCCCCGGCGTTCCTGCCCGACACCTTCGAGGATTTCGTCGATGCCGTCGTTCCGCTTCTGCAGCACAAGGGCATGCTTCGCCGCGAATATCAGGGCGTGACCTTGCGCGATCATTTGGGCATCGCCGGCACCGGCCCGAGGTAACCAATGACCCACAGCATCGATGGCGGCAGCCTGCCCGCCGGCGTAAGCCCGATGAATTTCAAGGCGGCGATGCGGCGCATGGCGTCGACCGTCAACGTCATCACAAGCCGGCACGGCGCGACGATCAACGGCATGACGGCAACGGCGGTGTGCAGCATTTCGGCGGAGCCGCCGTCGATCCTGATCGTCGTCAACCAGAAAAACCGGTCGCACGCTTTGATTCAGCAGTCGGGCGTCTACACCGTGAACGTCCTGTCCGCGGGCCAGGAATCGCTGGCCGCGCATTTTGCCTCCGGCCCGGCCTCGCCGTTCGCTTCGGTTCCCCACACCTACGGGACCAACAGCTGCCCTATTATCGATGGTTGCACGTCCTACCTCGAATGCGTGGTCGCGGCGCAAACGGCGTTCGGGACCCACTCGATCTTTCTCGGGCGGGTGATCGCCTCCGGCGAGCGGAATGACGTCCCGCTGCTCTACCATGATGGACAGTTCCGCTCCCTGGCGCAGACGGGCTGATGGCGGCTTCGTCGCGATAGCCGCGGCAGCCGCCACCTCAGAAGAACGACAACGCCTCGACACCCTTGCCGGCGCGCACGGATCGCACGACCTTCGCGCCTTCCAGATCGACCACGGAGATGGTGCCGTCGTCCTGGTTGCCGATCAGCACGGTCCGGCGGTCCGGGTGGAACGCCATGTTCATCGGTCCTTCGCCGATCCGGACCACCTGCTGGGAGCCGAGATCGGCATCGAAGATCGTCGCCAGCGGCTCGTCATGGCTGGTGATCACCAGGTATTTGCCGTCGGGACTGTAGCGCGCGATCTGCGCCGCCTTGGCATGGCCCTCGAGCGCGATTGAGCGCGTCACCGCGTCGGACGCGGTATCGACGACCAGAATCCGGGGCACCACCGCATCGACCAGGATGATCGTGGTGCCGTCCGGCGACAGGCCGATGCCGGCGAGTCCATTCGGCGTCGTGATCTTCTTGATCAGCGTTCGCGCATGCAGGTCGACCACGGAAGCGAAACCGTCTTCCTCGTTCTCGGTGTATAATTTGCTGCCATCGGGCAGCACTTCGATCCGATGCGCCTTGTCCGAACCGGCCTCGATGACGTGCTGGATCTTGCCGGTGCTGGCATCCATCTCCAATACCACCGCGCTGTTCTCGCAGGCGCAGTAGAGCTGGCCTTGCGGACCCCAGCGGACGCCATGGGGCGCAAGGTAGGGCGCGGTACTGAAGTCGCCTTCATGCCGGCGCGCCTTCAGGTCGAACACCGCGAGCAGATGGCCGGGGTTCGGATTGTTGCCGTGAATTCCGGCGCCATAGATCGGAACCAACGCGCGCGCATGGTCGGGTGAGATCGCCAGTTCATGGACCCGCGGCGCGAAGCCGTCGAGCGTGAGCAGCGTTTCGTAAGTAACCGGGTCGAGGAACAGGATCTTGTTGCCGATCTTGTCGACCGCGATCAGGCCGTCGCTCCCGGTGTTGAAGTTTGCGTCGGCCGTCGCGTTCGATGTCATAGTCCTGTCTCCGATAGCTTCGCAGCCCTGCTAGCCGAGGCTGAACGGTAGCACGACGGCGAGCAATTCGTCCGGCCGCTCCTCCGCCACATAATGGCCGCAGCGCTCGATCACCGCGCTCTGGACGTTTTCCGCGGCCTGGGCGGCCGCCGTCGCCATCGAGGCTCCGAGGCCGGCCGCGCCGCCGATCGCCAGCACCGGCATTTTCAACGGCGTCGATGCCGTCGCCTGGTTCTGCGCGACCGAGTCGAAGATCGACCGGTAATAACCCATGCCTCCGCTCCAGCGGCCTGGTCCGGCATAGGCCTTGACGTAGACGTCGAGCGATGCGCCGTCGAAGGCCGCTGTCCAATCCGTCGACTTGGTCCGGAACAGCCAGCTGAGGAATTCGCGTTCGCGGCCGACGACCAGCAGTTCGGCCAGCTCCGGAACATAGTTGAAGTGGAAGTGCCAGACTCTTGGCGCGGTTTCCGGGGCGAAGCGATAGACCTCGGGCGACGACAGTCCGGGGATGGCGGCGTCGATCAGCACCAGGCGCCTGACCCGCTCCGGGCGGCGGGCCGCGTAGGCGTAGCCGACCCAGGCCCCGACGTCATGCGTCACCAGAATGCAGTCGCGGGCGTCGAAGGCGTCGAGCACGGCGTCGAGATGCAGCGAGATCGACCCGGTGTCGTAGCCGTGTTTCGGAAAATCGCTGTCGCCAAGGCCGGGCAGGTCGATCGCAATAACGCGAAAATGCCGTGCCAGTTGCGGCATGATCTTGCGCCAGGAATACCAGGTCTGCGGCCAGCCGGACACCAGCACCATCAGCGGACCGGAGCCGGCCTCGACCGCGTGCAGGGAGATGCCGCAGGCGGCAATCCGGTGATGCTTGGTGCCGGCCATGCCGGCTTCATGTTTCAGGTCGGTCACAGGTCGCTCCTTATGGAAGTGATCATTTCCTAATTAGACAAATAGTCAGGCCACTAGCCGCAACGCCTGGTCCGCGGCGGACATCATCTCGGCGCGGCTGCGTCCGAGCTTGCCGATGACCCGGAGACCTTCCAGCAGGCACAGCAGCGCCCGGGCCGACGCCTCGACGTCGATCGTGGATGCAATCGAGCCGTCGGATTGGCCGAGCCGGATCAGGTCCCGCAACAGGGCCTCGATCCGCTTCAAGGCCGCGGTGACGCGAGCGGCCATCTCGGCGTCGAAGGTGGCAAGTTCGGTGGCGCTGCCGACCACGAGGCAACCGCGCCGGCCCTCAATGCCGTACGACGCCTCGGCATAGAAATGCAGCATGCAGCGGAGCTTCTCGAAGCCATTGTTCGCCGCGCCCAGCAAGGGTCGCAATTGGGCATCGCGCAGATGGACGTAGCGATCGAAGGCGGCCAGGAAGATGGTCTGCTTGTCCTTGAACGCCTTGTAGATGCTCCCGGTCGTGAGCCCCATCGCCGCGCCGAGCTCGCCCAGCGAGGCGGCATGGTAGCCGCGCTCGCGGAACACCAGGATCGCCGCATAAAGTGTCGCATCCATGTCGAATTCCCGCGGGCGCCCGGGGGCTCGGGATTGCGGTGTCGGTTTTGAGCGGGTTTGCATAGGATCAAAATAGGAAGTGATCGTTCTCTAATCAAGCCCGATTATTTGCCGACCGCCGAATTTCGAGACTGGTAGCCCGGATGAGCGCAGCGACATCCGGGATGCACGGACACTAGCCCTCCCCGGATATCGCTCCGCTCATCCGGGCTACAAGTCCTGGCTTGCCGAGCCGAAGCCCGCAGGGCGAAGGCTGGTTCGAGACGCGCCAAGCAGCGCGCTCCTCACCATGAGGTTCATCACGCCGTCGCGGCTTCCGCCATGAACGCGCGCCAGCCGCCGAACTGCGAGATGTCGCGGGCGCCATTGATCGCGGCGGCCTCGACCAGAAAGCCTTGCACGCCGGAGCCGTCGGCGAGCTTGATGGTGCCGATCGACAGCGGGGCGGGGATCGCGGCGACGAAGGCGCCGAACGCGGCCGGCGACAGCGCCCAGACCTCGATTTCGATCGATGACCCGGCGCCGGGCTCGATGCGCAGCATGCCCGGCTTGGGCGGGATGGTTCCCTTGAGCGCGTAGAGCTTGTAGTCCGGCGCGGTGGCGGCAGCCTTGACGAGCCGTCCGCCGAGCGCCTGCAATTCGCCATTCAACGCCATGCCGGACAGATGCGCGCCGACCACGGCGATGGCGATCTCATCTGCGGGCTGGTCCGGCAACGGTGCCAGTGGCGGCTGCGGCAGGCCCTTGGCGCCCATGGTCAGCTTGGTGTCGGCGTGGAAGGCGCGTCCGATGCTGGCGAGCTGGGCGTCGTGGCCGGCCGGCGCCAGCAGCGTGATGCCGAACGGAATGCCGTCGGCGCGCATCGCCGCCGGCAGCGCCAGGCCACAGAGGTCGAGCAGGTTGACGAAATTGGTGTAGGTGCCGAGCCGGCTGTTGAGCTCGACCGGATTGGCCAGCACCTGCGCGGTCGAGTAGGTGGTCGGCGCGGTCGGCAGCACCAGCGCGTCGATGGCGCCGAAAATACGTTCGCTGGTGCGGCGCAGCGCCTGCAGACGATACAGCGCGGTGAACGTATCCGCCGCGGAAAGTCGGGCGCCGGCAATGGTGATTTCGCGGGTGACCGGATGGATCGCCTCCGGCGACGACGCCAGCAGATCGCGGATCACCAGATAGCGCTCGGCGACCCACGGTCCTTCATAGAGCAGCCGCGCGGTCTCGTAGAACGGCTCGAGATCGAATTCGACCAAGGTGGCTCCGAGCGCGGTCCAGCGCGCCAGTGCTGTGTCGTAGGCCTTCTCCGAAACCTTGTCGCCGAAGAAGATCAATTGGCCCTTGCGCGGAATGCCGAGCCGTAGCTGCGCCGGAAAGGCGTTCAGCGGTCCCAGCGGCAGCTTGCGCGAGAACGGATCGGCGGCATCGGGTCCAGCGACGAGGGAGAGCGCGGTCATCGCATCGTCGACCGTGAGCGAGAAGATCGAAATGCAATCCAGCGTCCGGCACGCCGGCACCAGCCCGGCGGTCGAGATCAATCCCAGCGAAGGTTTCAGCCCGACGATGTTGTTGAGCAT
>JAQGJF010001069.1 GCA_028290765.1 Tardiphaga sp. | reverse complement strand
TCCGGCCAATATCAGGTTGCGATCAATGATTTCAGCAAGGCTATTTCGATAAATTCCGATGCGATTTACGGCTATCGGATGCGGGGCCGCGCATACTACTTCCTGAATCAATTCGACAATGCGTTGTCCGATTTTACGGTTGCGCTGCGAATTGATCCAAAAGACAGCTCCACGATCGCCTTCATGAGTGACCTGAGGCGCCAACAGCGCAGGTGAGCAAGTCAAGTAATCGGTCAGGTGCGAGGATGGACGCATCCCGCGGACTCGTGGCCGTCCACGTGCAACAGCTTCGCCGTTGTCGCGGGAGACGCCGCGCGAAGAGTGCGGCGCAGGATGAGGGTCGCAGTAGCAGGGCTGGATGACTTGCTTTTGCGCCCATCCCCCAATCCACCCTTGCATCAAAATTTTTAAGTGCTACACTTCGTAGCACTACATAACGTAGCCATGTATGGAGGCTGGCGCTGCGGGTTTCCGCCTGCGGGCCACGGCTTCGTATTCTTCGGAGCAATGCCATGAGCAGTTCCGCAAAGGCTGAAGCCGCGCTGGCGCTCCATCGGTTCGGGATGGGGCCGCGGCCCGGATCGATGGCGGCCATCGAAACCGATCCGCGCGGCGCCTTGATCGCCGAGCTCGAGCGGCCGTCCGCCGGCCTGCTCGCGGCATCCGCGTTGCCTTCGAGCGCCAAGGCCTATCGCACGGTGGCCGATGCGAACGCCAAGCGCCAGGCCCGGGCGATCGTCGCCAAGCGCGCGCAGGAAGCGAAACGGCAACAGGTGGCCGAGGCGCCCGCCATGATGGAGGCGAAGGGGCAGGACGACGGCGAGATGGTGGCGAACGCCGCCGCCGAAGCCGTTCCCGATCCGGGCCGGCAGATCTATCTTGATGAGGCACGACTCCGCATCGAAGCAGCGCTCGGCGCCGAGATCGGATTTGTCGAGCGGCTGGTCTGGTTCTGGTCCAATCATTTCTGCATCTCGGCCGACAAGATTCGAAGCATGTCCGGCGCCTTTGAGCGCGAGGCCATCCGCCCCCACGTGCTCGGCCGCTTCGCCGATCTGCTGCTGGCGGTCGAGGGCCATCCGGCCATGCTGTTCTATCTCGACAATCTGCCATCGATGGGGGCGAATTCGATCGCCGGCATCAACCGTACCCGTGGCCTCAACGAGAATCTCGCCCGCGAGATCCTCGAGCTGCACACGCTCGGTGTGCGCAGCGGCTACACACAGGACGACGTCATCAGCTTCGCCAACGTGCTGACCGGCTGGACCCTGGTGCCGCCGGGCGACAATCCCGAGCATGGCGGCGAATTCATCTTCAATCCGCGTCTGCACGAGCCCGGCGCGCAGAAGGTCCTGGCAAAGACCTACGAGGATGAAACGGTGGAGCAGGGACGCGCCGTACTGCGGGACCTGGCCATTCATCCCGCGACCGCCACGCATGTCGCTACCAAGCTGGCCCGCACTTTCATCGCCGATGCGCCGCCTCCCGTGCTGGTCGAAAGGATGGCCAAGGTTTTCCTCGACACCGAAGGCGATCTCAAGGAGATCGCCAAGGCGATGGTCTCGTCTGACGAATCCTGGGCGCTGCCACCCACCAAACTGAAGCGGCCAAGCGAGTGGGTCACCTGCATGGTGCGGGCCACCGGCCTGCTGCAGGCGGATCCGGCGCGGTTCACGGACGGGCAGGGGCTTCTCGGCGAACCGTTGTGGCGTCCCTCGTCGCCTAAGGGTTTTCCGGACGACGAGGCCTCCTGGATCGACGGCATGGGGCGGCGGCTGGACGTCGCCAACAATTTTGCGGAGCGCCTGTCCGGCCGGATCGATCCGCAGGAGGTCATCGAGACCGTGCTCGGATCATCGGTCTCGCCCGAGGTGAAGCACGCGGTGGGCCGCGCCGAGAGCCGCCAGCAAGCCCTGGTGCTGTTGTTCATGTCAGCCGAACTGCAGAGGAGGTGAACATGAGTTTTTGCCACCATATGCCCAGCCGTCGCGAGGCGCTGATCGGCGCCGGTTCTCTCTTTGCCTGGAGCCAGATGCCGAAACTGGCGCGCGCCGCGGGCCGCGATCCGCGCCTGCTCGTGATCGTGCTGCGGGGCGCGCTCGATGGGCTGGGCGCGGTGGCGCCGGTCGGCGATCCCGACTGGATCGGCCTGCGCGGCGAACGGGCGTTGCTGCTCGACGGCAAGACACCCGCATTGCCGCTGGATTCCTTCTTCGCGCTCAATCCCGCGATGCCGAACTTCCATCGTCTCTACAAGGCGCAGCAGGCTTCGGTCGTGCACGCCACGGCGACGCCGTATCGCGAGCGCTCGCATTTCGATGGCCAGGACGTTCTCGAAAGCGGCATCGCCCGGCCCGGGGCTGTCGATACCGGCTGGCTCAACCGGGCGCTGCTCGCGATGGCCTCGGACGGCCAGGTCGATCTGCGCGGCAGCCGCGCGTTGGGCGTCGGCTCGGTGACGCCTCTGATCGTCCGCGGCCGAGCCCCGGTGATGTCGTGGGTCCCGCAACAATTGCTTCCGGCCAGCGAAGACACCCAGGCCCGCCTGCTGGATCTCTATCAGCACACCGATCCGAAACTCGCCGGTGCGCTCGAGGCGCGGATTCGGCTGGCGGCACTTGGGGCCGGCGGAAGCCCCGGCGCTGTGATGACCGACGACAACGCACTGCCGCCGCCCGGCATTGCGCGCGTGCGCGCCTATTTCGCCGAGGCCGCCGGCACCGCGGCACGCCTTCTCGCCAAGCCGGATGGCCCGCGTGTCGGGGCGTTGGGCTTCGTCGGGTGGGATACCCACATCAACGAGGGCGCCGCCGCCGGTCAGCTCGCCAATTTGCTGGGCGCGCTCGACGGCGCGGTGGCGGCGATCGAGACCAGCATGGGCGACGCCTGGGGCGAGACGGTGGTCGCCATCGTAACCGAGTTCGGCCGCACCGCGCGCATCAACGGCACCAACGGAACCGACCACGGCACCGGCACCGTCGCCTTCCTCGCCGGCGGCGCGCTCCGGGGTGGACGCATGGTCACCGACTGGCCGGGCCTGAAGCCGGCCCAGCTCTATGAGGCCCGCGACCTCAAACCGACCACCGACCTGCGCGCCGTGCTCAAGGGTCTGCTCAGGGATCATCTGAGGGTCGACGAGCGCGTGCTCGCCAACACCGTGTTTCCCGACAGCGCCGACATCGTGCCGACCGCCGGCCTTGTCGGCTGAAGTCGATCCCGAACCCGAGCCGTCTCATGTCGATTCTGACAAACCGCGAACTCGATTTTCTCGCCAGCCTGCGGACGGATTGGCGTAGACTCTATTGGAACGAACTGGCGCGTCTTTTGAAAGAAGACGACACCCCCTGCGACGTCCGACATGGAGCCCCTTCCATCGCCCCGCCATCCGGGCGCGTCAAAGACATCATGCCGAACTAGAGCATGATCCCGAAAAGTGGGTACCGGTTTTCGGATAAGATCATGCTCAAACAATAAATTAGAGCGGGATGACGATTCGAAGATAAGTCATCCCGCTCTAGGCGGGCAAATCCCGGCGCCTGGATCGAACAAGCTCTGAAGGGCTCCCCCATGAAAATCATCCCGGCATCATGCATCGCGGCGCTCACGCTCTGTCTGGCCGGTGCGGCGCTTGCCGACGATTTGCAGAGCGTCGGCAATCCGGACAGTCTCGGCTTTTCGGCGCGGCGATTGGCGCGCATGACCTCCTGGTTTGAGGCGCAGAGCGAAAAGGGCGATCCCTCCGGCTTTGTCGTGGCGATCGCCCGAGGTGGAAAGCTCGCCTATTTGCAGCCCACCGGGTTTGCGGACCACGACAGAAAAATTCCGATGCGGCCGGATTCGATCTTTCGCATCGGCTCGATGTCCAAGCAGATCACCAGCGTCGCCACCATGATGCTGGTCGATGAAGGCAAGCTCGACCTTGATGCTCCCGTGGCGCAGTATTTGCCGGAGCTCAAGGACATGCAGGTTGTCAAGAAGGATCCGGCCACCGGGGATGCCATCCTGCTGGATCTTGAACCTCCGAAACGGGCGATGACCATCCGGGACCTTCTGCGCAATACGTCCGGCCTTGTTTATGCTGGGCCGGATTATGCCGACCCTGGATTTGGCAATGCGGCGATACATGTGCTTTACGGCGCCAGGGCGCCGTTCCGACGCGACAAACCCATCGCCTCCTTCGTCGCGAGCCTCGGTACACTCCCGCTTCTGCACCAGCCGGGCGAAGTCTGGGAATATTCCATAGGCTTCGACGTTCTCGGACGTGTCATTGAAGTCGTGTCGGGCCAGCCATTCGACCAGTTTCTGCAAAGCCGCCTGTTCGCGCCGCTCCGTATGGTC
>JAQGJF010001062.1 GCA_028290765.1 Tardiphaga sp. | reverse complement strand
CCATTCCCTGTTCGTCCAGGTTCTCGCGGCCCTTCTGCTCGGGATCGTGCTCGGCATGGCCACACCTGATTTTGCCGTTAGCTTAAAAATCCTCAGCGACGCCTTCCTCAAACTGATCTCGATGATCGTGGCGCCGATCGTGTTCTGCGTCGTCATGCACGGCATTGCCGGCGCCGGCGACCTGAAGAAGGTCGGCCGGGTCGGCGTCAAGGCGCTGGTCTATTTCGAGGTCATGACCACGGTCGCGCTGGTCGTCGGGCTGCTGCTGGCCTATCTGTTCGGGCCGGGCCACGGCATGAACATCGACACCTCGACCTTGGACGCCAAGGCGCTCAACACCTACGCCGACAACGCCCACAAGCTGCAGGGCGGCGGCATCGGCAGCTTCCTGCTCAACATCGTTCCCTCCACTTCGTTCGACGCGCTGGCGCGCAACGACGTGCTGCAGGTCTTGTTCTTCGCGATCCTGTTCGGCACCAGCCTGGCGCTGGTCGGCGGCGAGAAGGGCGAAAAAATCACCTCCTTCATCGACGCGGTGTCGACGGTGCTGTTTCGCACCATGGGACTGATCGTCCGCATCGCGCCGCTCGGCGTGCTCGGCGCGGTCGCCTACACCGTCGGCAAATACGGCGTCGGATCGCTCAAGCAACTGCTGTCGCTGGTCGCGCTGTTCTACGTCGCGGTCGGCATCTTCGTGCTGGGCGTGCTCGGCGGCATCATGGCGCTCGCCGGACTGAACATCCTCAAATTCCTCTCCTACCTGCGCGAGGAACTGACCATCGTGCTGGCGACCGCATCGTCGGACGCGGTGCTGCCGCAGATCATGCGCAAGCTCGAGCGGATGGGCGTCAAGGACTCGGTGGTCGGGCTCGTGATTCCCACCGGCTATTCGTTCAACCTCGACGCGTTCTCGATCTATCTGACGCTCGCCGTCGTGTTCATCGCCCAGGCCACCAATACGCCGCTGTCGTTCGGCGACCTCTTGCTGGTGCTCGGCGTCTCGCTGATCACCTCGAAGGGCGCCCATGGCGTGCCCGGCTCCGCGATCGTGATCCTGGCCGCCACCCTGAACGCGGTGCCCAGCATTCCCGCGATCGGCCTGGTGCTGGTGCTCTCGGTCGACTGGTTCATCGGCATGGCCCGCGCGCTCGGCAACCTGATCGGCAACTGCGTCGCCACCGTCGTCGTCGCTGCCTGGGAAGGCGATCTCGACCGCGCCAAGGCCCAGCGCGTGCTCGGCGGCGAAGAGCTGGTGGATGTCACCGCGGGGTAGCCGGCAATGCACCTGAACGGCAGCACCTCCACGGAGCGGCCGTTCCTCGACCCGAAGCGGCGGTCCGGACCAGGACCGCTGCTCCCGGCGAACCGTCAGAGCAACTGCGCGGCATTTTTTCCGACGAGTTTGCGAATGTCCTTCTCGCCAAACTGAAGATCGAGCAGCGTGCCGACGATCGATAGATAGCCGTCCACCGGGCGCGGCGAGCCCTGCAACCCGAGGTCCGAGCACAGCAAGGTATTGTCGACACCTGCGACTTCGATCAGGTGGGCGAGCTTGTCCGGACCGTATTTGTGCGCGCGACCTTCGACGAACATGCAGATGGAGTGCTCCATCTTGACGCCGAGGCCGACCAGATCGCGGATATCTTCGTCGGAGCATCCGATCACATAGGTCGGGTGATTGACGATCATCTTCTTGACGCCGCGGCGTTTGGCTTCCGCGAACATCGGCCGCATCTCGTCGATGCTGAGATGGCCGCCGGCCAGGATGATGTCCCCCTCGGCGATAACCTCGAGCACGTCGATTGTGTCCTGTGTCAGCTTTCCATTGTCATCGAGAACGGTCAGCGGCCTGGCCTTCAGCATCGGCTTGTCGCTTTTCGGGAAGGTTCTTGGTCTCGGTGCTGCTCTTGTCGATATGGTTCTTCGCGGCCAGCGTCGGCATCCATACGATTGTTCCGCCCATCCTGACCGTATGGTCGACCGCATGCGGATTGATGCCGCCGTTCGAATTGTTGAGCGCGACGCCGGAATAAACCTTGACGCCCAGGCCAGGCAAAAGTTTTTCCAGCATGGCGCAATGGGACATTCCCGGATAATAGTGGTCCTCTGGCATATTCGGAGGGTTGAAACGC
The DNA here is from genome assembly GCA_028290765.1 of Tardiphaga sp. Next base: position 3,387 of record JAQGJF010001062.1, on the reverse strand, counting down.
GGTGGATGTGGGAGCCTTTGCAGGCTCCTTGTTCGGCGCGGCGCGTGGATCCGTGGCGGCGTACATGGGTTCTCCAATCGGGATCAGGGCTTCAGGGTGTTGAACTCGGACGCTGCATCGGAGCAGAACGCCAACGCCGCCTTGCTGGCAACGCCGTTCCAGGTTCGTTTCGCTGCTCGAAACGAATTGGCTTTGATCCCCATCAGGCCACACGCATGACAGAAGCGCAGGCGCGGAACTCCTCGACCGGGCAAGCCTAACCCCGGCGTCCCGCGCCTGATGGCGCAGGATTATGCGCACGATCTTGCCAGTTCCGTTTCGCCGCGTTCGCTTCCCATCATGAAGCGCCAATTGAGCGAGGCGCCGTTCCAGACGCTCGCCGAAGCCGTGGCCCTGGCCAACCGTGAAATGAAGGCCAGTTTCGGAAGCGCGGATTCGTCGAAGGTGTGGCGCATTTCCTGGAAAAGCGGGCGCCCCGGTTTACCGGGCGCTGAGCCGCCCGGCCGGACGGCGGCCAGCCGCGCGTTTCACCCAGTGAAACGCGGCGCTTTGGCCCTCCACCCCGCCGGAAACATTCGTCTAGTCTTGCGGCAACAGATACAAGAACCAGGGTGGAAGCCATGCTCGATCAGCTCTCGCAGAGAGCAGCGTCCGTTGCCGCCGGCGCCCCCGCCATTTCCATCCGGAAATTGCGCCGCGAGTTCGGCGGCGCCGCAAGCCCGCTTGTCGCTCTCGACGACATCAACCTCGACGTGGCCGAAGGCGAATTCCTGTCGATCGTCGGCCCTTCCGGATGCGGCAAGACCACGCTGCTCAAGATCCTGGCGGGTCTCGACGAGCCGAGCCGCGGCACCGCGCATCTTCGCGGCACGCCGATCCAGGGCCCGCGGCGCGACATCGGCGTGGTGTTTCAGTCCCCGGTACTTTTCCCGTGGCGGACGGTGCTCGACAACGTGCTTCTCCCGGTGGACGTTCAGAAGCTCGGGCGAGAGCGCAATCGCGCCAAGGCCCTCGACCTGCTGGCCATGGCCGGGTTGCAGGGATTCGAGCAGCGCTATCCGATCGAACTGTCGGGCGGCATGCAGCAGCGCGTCGGCCTCGTGCGCGCGCTGATCCATGAACCCGCCATGCTGCTGATGGACGAGCCGTTCGGCGCGCTGGACGCCCTGACCCGCGAAACCATGAACCTGGAGCTGCAGCGGATCTGGCTGGAGACGCGGCGCACCGTGGTCTTCATCACGCATTCCATCACCGAGGCGATCTTCCTCGGGGACCGGGTCCTGGTCATGACCCCGCGCCCCGGCCGCGTCCGGATGGACCTGAAGATCGATTTCCCGCGGCCCCGTTCGCTGAAGATCACCAGCACGCCCGAATTCGGCCGCTATGCCGAACAGATCCGCGATCTGCTCGACGCCAAGGGAGGCATCGGCTGATGCGCACCGACCCCGTTCGCGTCCTGATCAGCCTGGTCATCTTCGGCGCGTTCATTCTCTTGTGGGAGGTCCTGGTCCGGTACCTCGAGGTCCCGCCGTTCATCCTTCCGACGCCGAGCCAGGTTGGATGGGCGTTTTACAACGGCGTCGCGTCCGGGCTTTATCCGGCCAATATCACCGTCACGCTGGTCGAAACGCTGGCCGGTTTTGCGGCCGGTTTCGTGCTGGCGATCGTTCTCGGCGTCCTGATCGCGCTCAGTCCGCGTGTCGAATATTATCTCTATCCCTACATCGTCATGTTTCAGTCGATGCCGAAGGTCGCCCTCGCGCCGTTGCTGGTGATCTGGTTCGGCCTCGGACTGAAATCAAAGATCATCAGCGTCGCCCTGATTTGCTTCTTTCCCCTGCTCGTCAACACCATCGTCGGGCTGCGCTCGGTCGACACCGACCGGGTCAATCTCATGCGCTCGCTGCACGCGTCGGAATGGCAGATCTTCCGGATGCTTCGGTTCCCGAATGCATTGCCCTTCATCATGGCGGGCGTGGAGGTCGGAATCATCCTGTCGCTGCTCGGCGCCATCGTCGCCGAATTCGTCGGTGCGGAAGCCGGCCTCGGCATGTTGATTCAGAGCATGAACAATACCCTGGATGTCGCGGGTCAGTTTTCGATCCTCTTCATCCTCTCGGCGATCGGGCTGGTGCTCAACAAGGTGGCTGTCTTCATTGGCGACCGCGCGCTGTTCTGGGATCCGGCCCGCAAGGCCAAAAAGGCCGAAGCGAAGATCTAAAAGCGGATACCGGTTTTCGGACCAGATTACGCTCAAGCAAAAAGACAATTTGGAGGACAAGGCGATGACAGGGTTACAGCGAACGGTCATCCTGGCGGGGTTGATGACGGCACTCGCAGGTCCGGGTCCCGGTCACGCGGCCGAGCGAACCATTCGCGTCGGCTGGTGCACCCCGTCCTATAATGCCGTCGTGGCCCCGTGGGCGGTCGCCAAGAAGATGGGATGGGACAAGGCCGAGGGGATCAACGTGGAACTGGTGCCGGTCGCGACCGGGATCGACTGCGTGAAATTCGTCGCCACCGGCGAATTTCCGTTTGCGATTCCCTCGATCGAACCGCTTGCCGGCCTTGTGGCGCAAGGCCTCAAGGCCTAGACGTTCTACAACATGTTCAATGGCTCCGGCTGGCAGGTTGCGGTCCCGGAAGACAGCCCGATCAAGACCATCGCCGACCTCAAGGGCAAGAAGGTCGGCGTCATATCGCTGGCGGCGGTCGGCGCGACCATCGCCAAGGGCCTCGTCAAGGACGCCGGCCTCGTACCCGACAAGGACGTCAAACTCGTCACCGTCGGTGAGGCGCCAAGGGCCATGCTGTTCCTGCGCAGCAAGGAGATCGATGCCGTATCGATATTCGAAAGTGCGCACCTTCAGATCACTGCGTTGGGCGTGAAGCTCCGCACCCTGCCCGCGCCGGTGCTCGAAACCGCGCCCCAGATCGGCCTGATCGCGACCGACGCCACGCTGGCGTCGCGGCGCGAGGACGCCGTCGCGCTGGGCCGGATTCTGGCGAAGGGCACGGCCTATACAATGGCCAACATCCCGGCGGCCCTCGATATCACCTACGCGATGTACCCGCAGATGCTCCCGACCGGCAAGCCCCGCAGCGAGACCGAAGCGATCGACCGCGCGTTTCTACAGCGCCGCGCGCAATATCTGGCCAAGCGGGATGACAGCGGAAAATCCTGGGGTGAAATGAATTCCGACTACTTCAATCGCTATCTTGGCGCGCTGGCGGAGTGGGGCCTGACGCCGCGCCTCGTCTCGGCCTCCGAACTTCTCACCACGGATCTGACGGCGGACATCAACAAGTTCGACGATGCGCCGATCGTCAAGCAAGCGCAGAGCTACACGGCAAACTAGAGCATGATGATATTGGGCTCGATCGGTG
>JAQGJF010000996.1 GCA_028290765.1 Tardiphaga sp. | reverse complement strand
CCACTTCCAGATGGGTCCGAACCTGGTTCGCGGCTTTGCGCCCAACGGCATCGGCCCGCGCGATCTGTCTTTGGCCAACCTCAACATCGGTTCCAACGGCGATGCGCTGGGCGGCACCAAGTTCTGGGGCGCATCCGCCGAATTGCAGATGCCGTTCTGGTTCCTGCCGAAGGAAGTTGGTCTGAAGGGCGCGGTCTATGCCGATGCCGGTTCGCTCTGGGACTACAAAGGCCCGACATCCTGGGCGGCGACCGGCGAGGTCAACACCCCGCAATGCCCGACTTGCGCGATGCAGTTCACCGACACCAATACCATCCGCAGTTCGGTCGGCGTGGGCCTGATCTGGCAGTCACCCTTCGGTCCGCTGCGCTTCGACTACGCAGTGCCGCTCACCAAGGGTAAGAACGACGTGGTGCAGCAGTTCAAGTTCGGCGGCGGGACCTCGTTCTGAGTTTGACAGAGCATGATCCGGAAAAGTGGGGACCGGTTTTCCGAGAAGATCGTGCTCAAACAATAGGATAAGATCATGATGCGATCTGCATCATGATCGGAGCCGGACCGCAGCGGGTGGAATGGCGCAGCCAACCTTCTTCAAGCAACCGCCTTCGTCGACGCTGGCCGAAATAGCCGCGTTGACGAAGGCGCATTTGGTCGATGGATCCAGCGCCGGCAAACGCATTACCGGGCTGGCCTCGCTTGACGAAGCCGGCCCGGCGCACCTGACCTTCTTCGACAATCTCCGCTACGCCGGCCAACTGGCGCAGACGCGTGCGGGGGCCTGCCTGGTGAACGAACGGTTCGAGGCCAGCGTACCCTCTCACGTGGCGATCCTGCGCACCAAGACCCCGTTTGCGGCGTTTGTAGCGCTGGGTCGCGAGCTGCATCAGGACGCGCTTCGTCCGCAGTCGGGGTTTGACCTGACGGGAATAGCGGTATCCGCGGTCATTCATCCGACCGCGCATCTGGAGGACGGCGTGATCGTCGATCCGCTCGCCGTGATCGGTCCGGACGTTGAGATCGGCGCCGGCACGATCATCGGCTCGGGCGCCGTGATCGCGGCCAATGTCAGGATCGGCCGGGACTGCAACGTCGGCGCCGGTTCATCGCTCCAGTTCGCGCTGATCGGCAACAACGTCCTCATTCACCCCGGCTGCCATATCGGACAGGATGGCTATGGTTTCATCTTCGGATCGGAAAACCATCTGAAGGTCCCGCAGACCGGCCGGGTCATCATCCAGAATGACGTCGAAATCGGCGCCGCGACCACGATCGACCGCGGCAGCCTGCGCGACACCGTCATCGGCGAAGGCACGAAAATCGACAATCAGGTCCAGATCGGCCACAATGTGTCGATCGGGCGGCATTGTCTGGTGGCCGCGCAATGCGGGCTCGCCGGCAGCCTGACGCTCGAGGACCATGTGGCGCTCGGTGCCAAGGTCGGCATCAACAACCACGTCACGATCGGCGAGGGCGCGCAGGTGACGGCCATGAGCGCGGTCAAGGACAGCGTGCCGGCCCACGGGCGCTGGGGAGGCTTCTTCGCAAAGCCGACCAAGCAGTGGTTCCGCGAGATCCTCGCGGTCGAGCGGTTGACCCGCGAGGGCGCGCCGAACGCGGCGGCGAAATCGCAGGATGCGAAGGGCGAGGGGCTGATTTGATGGAGTCACCGATCAATATCGAGCTTGTGGACATCAACACCATCCTCAAGACGTTGCCGCACCGCTATCCGTTCCTGCTGATCGACCGCGTCATCAATATCCGCAAGGATTACAGCGGCATCGGCGTCAAGAACGTCACCATCAACGAACCCGCCTTTCTCGGCCATTTTCCGGATCGGCCGGTCTTTCCCGGCGTGCTGATGATCGAGGGCATGGCGCAGACCGCCGGCGTGATCGGCATCATGTCGGTCGAGGGCACCGAGAAGCCGCGCGCGGTTTATTTTCTCACCATCGACAAGTGCAAGTTTCGCAAGCCGGTGATGCCGGGAGACACCATCGAATACCACATGCGCAGCATCGGCCGCCGCAAGACCATGTGGTGGTTTCACGGCGACGCCAAGGTCAACGGGGTTACGGTGGCCGAAGCCAACGTCGGCGCCATGCTGACGGACTGACGGCAAGGCTTTGCCCTCGGGTGGACCCCAAGGGGATCTTGAGGGGACCTTGAGGGGACCCCAAGGGTGTGCTGTTCGGAAAACGGTTTTCGGGACTTACCAGAGATTCCAGTTATTCCAGACGACATCGATGCCGGGGCGATCCTGCCAGTCGTCGAAGTGGCATTCCTGGGCTTTCCGGCGATAGCGATCGAGCCGTCCGTAGAGGACGCCGCCCGGAACGGGAGGGCATTCGAAGGTCACGCGCTGCCGGTACGCGGGCGCATGCGTGCGCTCGAGTGCGAGATCCGCGGCCGCGCCCGGTACCGAGCTGGCGATGAAGATCGCGGCGGAGGCCATCAAGATTGCGCGCATGTTCGAAATCCTTTCTCGTTCTAATCAATGCGGGGATTTTGCTGTCGTTCCAGGGCGGCGTCCAGCTCAATTCGCGACGAAACACAGTGTAATCACTCGTCACTGGACAGTGCCAGCCGCCCACGGTAACAGGCGGAAAACCCGGCACATTCCATATAACCAACCTGGCTGATTCTGGACCATGCGATGAGCAAGATCGATCCCACGGCGCGGATTGAAGAGGGCGCCGTGATCGGCGAGGGCACCTCGGTCGGGCCGTATTGCATCATCGGTCCCAACGTCGTCATCGGGCCGGACTGCAAGCTGATCGGGCACGTCCACATCACCGCGCAGACCACCATCGGCGCCGGCTGCACGATCTATCCGTTTGCCTCCCTCGGCACGCCGCCGCAATCCCTGAGCTACCGGGGCGAACTGACCAGGCTCGAGATCGGCGAAGGCTGCACCATCAGGGAGTCGGTGACGATGAATGCCGGCACCGTAGCCGGCGGCGGCATTACCCGCGTCGGGGACCGCGGCTATTTCATGAATTGCAGCCATGTCGGTCACGACTGCCAGGTCGGCGACGACGTCATCTTCGCGACCTCGGCGACGCTCGGCGGCCATTGCGAGATCGGCGATTTTGTTTTCATCGGCGGGCTTTCGGCGGTGCACCAGTTCACGCGGATCGGACCGCAGGTGATGGTCGGTGGCGTCTGCGGCGTGCGCGGCGACGTGATTCCGTTCGGTCTGGTCAACGGCCAATACGCGGCGCTCGAGGGCCTCAACATCATCGGCATGAAGCGCCGCAAGTTCACCCGCGAGCGGCTCGCATTGGTTCGCTCGTTCTATCAAAAGCTGTTTCATGGCCCCGGCGTATTTGCGCTGCGTCTCGAGGGCGTGCAGCCGATGGCCGGTGAAGACCCGGCGATTGCGGAGATTCTGGCATTCATTGCGAAGGACAAGCACCGCGCGCTGTGTCTGCCTGAAGAAGACGGCAACAGGTCTTGAGTGCGGGGTCGCCTGACGAGCCATGACAAGTCAGGATTTGCCAATTTCATCGCCCATCGGCTTGATCGCGGGCGGCGGCGTGCTGCCCTTCGCGGTCGCGGACTCGTTGATCGCGCGCAATATTCGTCCGACGTTTTTTGCGCTCAAGGGCGCTTGCGATCCGGCGGCGGTGGCACGCTTTCATCATCACTGGATTTCGATCGGGCAACTCGGCCGGCTCAAAAGCCTGTTGCGGGCGGAAAACTGCCGCGACCTGGTGTTCATCGGAACGCTGGTGCGGCCGGCGCTGTCGGAAATTCGTCTGGACTGGGGGACCATTCGCGTCATTGGAAGCGTGTGGGACGCGTTTCGCGGCGGCGACGATCATTTGCTGACCGGAATTGCCGGCATTTTCGAGCAGGACGGCTTTCGCATGGTGGGGATCAAGGACGTCGCGCCGGATCTCCTGATGCCGGAGGGATGCCTGACCCGCGCATCGGCGAACGATGAGGCCATGGCCGATATCGCCCGAGGCCGCGAGGTGTTGCGGGCACTCAGCCCGTTCGATATCGGACAGGCCGTTGTCGTGATCGATGGCCATGTGGTCGGCGTCGAGGATATCGAGGGCACCGACGGCCTGCTGGCGCGCATCGCGCGGCTCCGCGCCGCGGGACGGATTCGCGCCAAGGCGGCGCGCGGCGTGCTGGTGAAGGCGCCCAAGAGCGGCCAGGATCTGCGGTTCGACCTGCCGACGCTGGGGCCGCGGACCATCGAAGGGGCTGTATCCGCCGGGCTTTCGGGCATCGCGATTGTCGCGGGAAACACCATCGTAGCCGACCCCCAGGCCATGATCGAGGTCGCGGACCGCGCCGGCCTCTTTGTCACGGGTTTACCCGCGTGAAGGCGGCGAGGGCGGACGATCGGGTGACGCGAAAAATATTCCTCGTCGCGACCGAGGAGTCCGGCGACCGGCTCGGGGCGAGCCTGATGAAGGTGTTGCGCCAGCGGCTCGGCGGCGCCGTGCATTTCGAAGGCGTCGGCGGCCGTGCGATGGCGCGCGAAGGCCTGGTATCCCTGTTTCCGATCGAAGAGCTGTCGATCGTGGGACTCTCCGCCGTCGTCAAGCGATTGCCGGCCATCCTGCGCCTGATCAGGAAGACCGCCGAGGCGGTGCTCGAGGCGTCTCCCGATATTCTGGTCATCATCGACAGCCCCGACTTTACCCACCGCGTGGCCAAGCGCGTCCGCGCCAAGGACGCGGCGATACCGATTATCGACTATGTCTCGCCGTCGGTATGGGCGTGGCGGCCGGGACGGGCGCGGGCGATGCGCGGCTATGTCGACCATGTGCTGGCGCTGCTGCCGTTCGAGCCGGAGGCGCATGCCAGGCTCGGTGGCCCACCTTGCACCTATGTCGGCCATCCGCTGATCGAGCAGATCGATACGCTGCGACCCTCTGCCGAGGAGCGCAGTCGCCGCGATGCGCAGCCGCCGATGTTGTTGGTGCTCCCCGGCAGCCGGCGCAGCGAGATCAGGCATCATATGGCGGTGTTCGGTGCGACGCTCGGCCTGCTGCAGGCGGAGGGTACCGCTTTCGAGCTGGTGCTTCCGACCATGCCGCATCTGCAGGAGACCATCGCCACCGCGCTCCAGGACTGGCCGGTGCAGCCGCGAATCGTGGTCGGCGAGACCGAGAAACGGGCTGCGTTTCGAAACGCCCACGCCGCCTTTGCCAAGTCGGGCACGGTGACGCTCGAACTCGCGATAGCGGGGGTGCCGATGGTCGCGGCCTACAAGGCCGGCGCCGTCGAGGCCTGGATCGTGCGGCGCCGGATCACGTCGTCGTCCGTCATTCTCGCCAATCTCGTGGTCGGCGAGAATGTGGTGCCGGAGTTCATCCAGGAGGATTGCACGCCGGCAAAGCTGATGCCCGCGCTGCGGGATGTGCTTTCCGATACGCCGTTACGCCGGCGCCAGGTCGAAGCCTTTGCGCGGCTCGATACGATCATGTCGACGGGTCACAAATCGCCCAGCGTGCGCGCGGCCGATATCGTGCTGGCGACGTTGCGAACGCGCTCGAGCGAGAGGTCGTAAAAGGCGAGAGGCCCTAGAGCATGATCCCGAAAAGTGGACACCGGTTTTCGGACAAGATCATGCTCAAACAATAAGTTAGAGCG
>JAQGJF010000985.1 GCA_028290765.1 Tardiphaga sp. | reverse complement strand
CTGTGTAATTTTTGTCACACTCACGAAGATTGCGGGATCGTTCTTCCTGTGTTCGCAAGAGTTGATCATGAGCGTCCGTACCTACGCAGTATCGTTGACCGAGACCGATAACACCGAATCGGGGGCTGAAAGGGAATGCTCGCGCTTGAAGGAGAGCCCATATGCCAGCGTATGTTCAGTACCGCGACGTCGAGCCGGCGGTGACGATGTGTCCCAGCTGCTGGGGACACCCTCTGTATATCCGGGACATTGAGCCGTTCTGGAGCGTGGCCAAGCTCGATTTCATCTACGAGTGTGCAGACTGCGGCGCCGAGATCAGGAAGACCCTGACAAAACCGGAGCGGCCGCATTAGAGTCGGAAGTGCGACGCGCATGGTCAGCCCGACCGACCGACGGGCTCCAAGGCTGAGTCAGGCGACTTGATGACCGGCGCAAATCGGCGCAGGGTCTGGCCGGGGCTGACGAGCCAACGATCATGGGTCGCGCATGATGAGTGCCACATCGATAATCCGAATAGCCGCGCCGTATCTGGCGCTGGTTGCGGTGTGCGGCGCAGCAACCGTCGTCGGCATCACGCATGTCTGGCGCGAGCCGCCGGTCGAAACCAGAGCCGTCACCGCTACGCCGACGGTTGTGCCGCCGGTATCGGGTGGTTCGGGTGAAGGCCCGGCCGCGCTCGCGACGGTAAAGAATGAAGCCAACACCCTGGCAGCCGCACTTGCCACATTGCCTGCCTTGCCGGACGCCGATCCGTCCGTGCCGGTGTTCGACGTTGCCCGTATCGAGCGCAGCGGGGATGCCGTCATCGCCGGCAGGGCCGCGCCGGGTGCGACCGTGGAACTGTTGCGCAATGGCGAGCGCCATGATCGGGTGGTCGCGGATCGATCCGGACAATTCGTCATGGTCCCCTCCCGGCTTCCCGCCGGCGAATACGAACTGACCTTGAGGTCGACGCAGCCGGACGGCAAGCAGGTCACCTCGAAGCAGAGTGTCGTGGTGGCGCTGGCGGCGGCGGAGCCGAACGCCGGCGCGGTCCGGTCGCGCGCCGAAACGCCCAATGTCCGGGAGAGCGTGGCCGCGGGCCGTGCCGTGCTCGATCAGGCCGTCGCGTCCTCCCAGGCGATCGAGCCTTCGGACGGCGGCTCACCGTCCGCCGAGGTCGCGCCCAAAGTCTCAGACAAGACCTCAACCAAGACCGTCACCAAGACCGCGACCATGACCGTCTCCCGCGGCGACAGCCTCTGGCGCATCAGCCATCTCACCTACGGCGAAGGCATCCGCTACGCCGTCCTCTACAAAGCGAACCGCGACCTGATCCGAAATCCGGATCGCATCTATCCCGGCCAGGTCTTCGTGCTGCCCGCGAAAGCACGCTGAAAGAGGCGGCAGCGCCGGCGCCCGCACGCAGGATGGTCGAACGCTTTCTTGAATGACCTCTTCTGGCGGCGCAAAGCGGACATGTTCAAGCCCGGCTTAGCCGCTCTCGCAGGAATTCGATGAAGCGTTGCGTCTTGGCAGGTAGCAGACGCGTCTCGGTGACGGCGTAGATGGTGCCTGTCGGACCCTGCCACTGCGGCAGAATGCGGCGTAGCCGGCCATCTGCCAGTTCGTCGGCCACGATTTCTTCCGGCATGAAGGCGATGCCCATGTCGAGCGTCGCAAGGCGGCGGATCATCCCCACGCTGTTGAGCCGGAAACGGCCGCTGATGTCGGCCTCCACAGTTTGCGTTCCTTTGTGCAGCGTCCAGGTACTCGCCTTCATCATGCTCAGGCATTGATGGCGTGTGAGGTCGGATGGCTGCTTCGGTTCGCCGTTGATTTCGAGATAGCGCGGAGAGGCGTAGAGGTTGGCCGATAGACGGGCAAGCGGCCGCGCGATCATATGGGACGGCTCGGATTCTCCCACGCGGATTGCCAGATCGAACGGCTCGGACACCAGATCGACGCGTCGCGGCGTGAGGTCGAATTCGAAAGTGATGCCGGGATATTGCCGCGCGAATTCGGTGATCAGCGGCGCCAGATAGGTGATCGCGAAGTCCACCGGCAGCGAGACGCGCAGCAATCCGCTCGGCTGCGCCAGCATCTCGCCGAGTTGTTCATGCGCCAGGCGCGCTTCTTCGACGATGCGTTTGCAGCGTTCGAAATAAACCAGGCCAGCTTCGGTCAATTCGATCCGGCGGGTCGTCCGGTTCAGGAGGCGAAGCCCTATCTCTTTCTCGAGCAGGCCGATCCTCCGGGACAGGGTCGAATTGGGCATGCCGAGCGTCTCAGCCGCGCCACGGAAGCTCCGGGCCTTAACGACCTCGACGAACAGCGCCATGTCGTTCAGCAGTTCCACGTCATTGCTCCGTTAATGGATCAATCATTTCCATTATATGGTATTTGCTCCACCACCTGGAAGGTTCATCTCCTCTTTGTCATCACAGAGAAGGAACCGCCATGGATGTCCCAGTATTCACTCCCGTTCGCATCGGCCGACTCGGGCTTCCGAGCCGCCTCGTCATGGCGCCCATGACGCGCTCGCGGGCCGAAGCTTCCGGCGTTCCGGGTGATCTGGCTGCCGAATATTACGCGCAGCGCGCCGGCGTCGGCCTGATCGTTACCGAAGGCACCCAGCCATCGGACGACGGACAGGGCTACATGGCGACACCGGGCATCTACACGTCCGCCCACGTCGCCGGCTGGAAGGAGGTCACGACCGCCGTCCACGACAAAGGCGGCCATCTCTTCATTCAACTGATGCATGCCGGCCGCATGTCGCATCCGGACAACACGCCGCATCACCGCCAGGGCGTCGCGCCTTCCGCCATCGGGCCGGGAGCGCCCATGTTCACGCCGAAGGGCATGCAGGACATCCCAGTGCCCCGCGCCCTGACGACGGCGGAAGTGCGCCGCACCGTCGCCGACTTCCGCAACGCGGCCCGCCACGCGATCGAGGCGGAAGCCGACGGCGTCGAGATCCACGGCGCGAATGGGTACCTCGTCCAGCAGTTCCTGGCGCCGAGCGCCAATGCCCGGACCAATGAATATGGTGGTTCGATCGAGAACCGCGCACGCTTCGCCATCGAGGTGGCCACGGCGATCGCCGAGGAGATCGGGGCGGACAAGACGGCGATCCGCCTGTCTCCCGGCATCACCATGTGGGGTATCGCCGAAGGACCCGAAGGATCCGACCTCTACCGCTACCTGGTCGCCGAACTCGACAGGCTGGGTCTCGCCTACCTGCACATCATGCATCAGGGCGATGAGCCGCTTCTGGCGGACCTCCGCAGGCTTTGGAAGCGGACATTGATCGTGAACCGGCCGGGCCGTCCGCGCGATCGGATCGGATCCGACGTCGCTGCGGGGCTGGCCGATCTGGAAGCCTACGGCCAGATGGTCCTGGCCAATCCGGACTTCATCGAGCGTCTGAAAACGGGAGCCCCTTTGAACGAGGCGGACCGCAATACGTTCTTCGGCGGCGGGGCCCGAGGTTACACCGACTATCCCGCCCTGGAGGCGGCTGCGGTCGCTTGAGGGACTGATCATCACGGCTGCGATCGGCCAGGACCACGTTCACGGCGGGAGTGAAGTGGTGCTGGCCGATGCTTTATGCGCTGGAGTGTCCTCGCCGGAAAATGGAATGTCAGAACGCGCGGCGCAATCCGACGGTTCTTTCCACCAGCAGGACCACGACCAAAGCGAACGCGACGCTGACCGTCGCGGCGGCGGCG
>JAQGJF010000960.1 GCA_028290765.1 Tardiphaga sp. | reverse complement strand
CGCTGATGGGCCAGCGCGTCATCGCATCGTGCCCGCCCGATCGCACCAGCACCCGGCCACCGGCGGCTTCCATGCACGCGACATGAATATCGACGTGCCCGCCCTGGTAGATTTGAGCGACGACCGTGCCCACTGTCGCACAAGGATCGGTTGGTTCGACGATCCGGAGCTGTTCGGGCCGGACGAACAGATCGACGGGCGCGGCCACTTTAAGGCCCGCCAAAGGCCCAAGCGGCACTTCGACCCGTGCCGCACCGAGTGCAACGACGGCTGACGGACCATCGACGCGCTCGAGCCGGCCGCGCAATACATTGGCGTCGCCGACAAAGGATGCCACGAACCGGTCGCAGGGCCTGCGGTAGATTTGTTCTGGCGTGCCAAGCTGGCGAATGCGCCCTTCCGACATCACCGCCAGGCGGTCGGAGAGACTCAGAGCTTCGCCCTGATCGTGGGTAACGAAGATCGTCGTCACCTTCAGCTTGCGCTGGATTTCCCGCAATTCCACCTGCATCGACGCCCGCAGGTTCTTGTCGAGGGCGGAAAATGGTTCGTCGAGCAGCAGAACGGTGGGATTGATGACCAATGCACGCGCCAGCGCGACGCGCTGCTGCTGCCCGCCGGACAGCTGACGCGGCTTGCGGTCTTCAAATCCGGTCAGCTTGACCAGCGCCAGCACTTCATCGACGCGACGGGTCCTTTCGAGCCTGGGGACGCGGCGCACCTTCAGGCCATAGGCGACGTTGCCGGCCACCGACATATGCGGAAACAGCGCGTAGTTCTGAAACATCAGGCCGATCTGCCGCTTGTAGGTCGGCACCTCGTTGACGCCCTGGCCGTCAATCCGGATTTCTCCGCCGTCCGGGCTGAAGAATCCCGCGGCGAGATTGAGAAGCGTGGTCTTGCCGCAGCCGGAGGGACCCAGCAGCGTCATGAATTCGCCGCGCCGGATCGACAGCGAAACCTGGTCGAGCGCGGTGGCCTCGCCGAATTTCTTGGTCACGGAATCGAAATGGACCGCGATGTCGTCACCTTGCGGGGTCGATGCGTGAGCCACGGTGCTATCAACGACTTTGTTCAATGTTCAGCACCTTGCCGAGACCCAGAAACGCGTTGGCGAAGACAATCAGGACGGCCGTGCCGGCGATGTACATTACCGAAAGCGCCGCCATCGACGGGTCGGCAAATTCCCGCACATAATTATACATCGCGACCGGCAGCGTCTGCGTCCGCTGCGCGGTGACGAACAGCGACGCCGTGAACTCGTTGAACGATAAAATGGCCGCAAACAGCCAGCCGCTGATCAATCCCGGCAACAGCAGCGGCAGCGTGATGGTGACCAGTACCAGCAGCGGCGGCGCGCCCAGGCTGGCCGCGGCCAGCTCCATTCGCGGGTCCAGATTGCGCAAGGACACATAGACGCTGCGGAGCACGAACGGCAGCACCAGCACGACGTGGCAAACGACCACCACGGCAAAACCCCGCGTCCATCCGACCTGGGCGGCCAGAATGAGGAAACCCAGCCCGATCGTAAAATGCGGAATCACCAGCGGCGACAGCAGCACGGCCTCGATCGTCTTCTTGAACCGGAATCGGTAGCGATCGAGCGCCAGCGCGAACATCGCCCCCACCACCAGCGCGATCGACGAACTCCATGCCGTGACGATCAGCCCGTTGTGAAAGCCGTCGCGAAAATCCTGGTAGGCGATGGCCTTGGCGAACCAGCGCCACGACCACGCTTGCGGCGGAAACGACAGGATCGCCTTGTCGTTGAAGGCGGCAATCGTGACGACGGCAGCCGGCAAAACCAGAAAGCCGAGAATCAGCAGGACGACGAGCTTTCCGCAAAGGCCGAGCAGACGCTGGTAGGTTGAACGCGGCACGTCAGTGCGTGCCCAGCGTTTCGAGCGGGCGCGTCGCCAGCCGCAGCATCGACAGGACCACGATCGTGAGCGCCAGGCCGGCCACGCACAGGCTTGCCGCGAACGGGAAATTGAAGCTCGCGAAACCGAGTTGATAGACCAGGTTCGAAACCATATTGACCCGGCCGCCTCCGATCAGCTGCGGTGTGGCGAAAGCGCTGAACGTCCAGGCAAAGGCCGTGGTGACACCGGCCACGACACCGGGCAGCGACAGCGGCAGCGTCACGGTCAGGAACGTCCGCACCGGACCGGCCCCGAGACTTTCGGCGGCCTTTTGATAGTCACGGTCGATATGAGACAGTCCCGCCGCCAGCATGATGACCATGACCGGCATGGTCACGTGGACCAGCGCCACCACGACGCCAAATCGGGTGAACATGAACTGGATCGGCTGCCCGATGATGCCGAGGCCGCGCAGCACCGAATTGATGAATCCATTGTTGCCCAGCACGATGATCCAGGAATAGGTCCGCACCACTTCGCCGAGAAACAACGGGGTCACGACGATCACGAGCAGGATCGATTTGACGATCGCGTTATGGCTGTGCACCAGCGCGTAGGCCACCGGGTAGCCGACGATCAAAGTGGCAATGGCCGTCAAAAAGCATATCCACACGGTATCGAGGAACACCCGCGCATACAGCGGCTTCAAGAGGTCGGTGAAATTCGCAAATGTAAAGCCGCCCGGATCCAGGGAGCCGGGAACATAGGCGCGCAAACTGAATTGCAGCACCGCCGCCATCGCGACCAGGAAGCCGCAAGCGCACAGCACGGCGGGCGCCGTGAAGGTTCGGAGAAAGGGTTGCGGGTTCACCGACGGGACATAGCGCTGATGGACCGGATCAGTTCATGATGTTTTCGGCAAACCATTTTCGCCACTCCGCGGTCTTCTCGGCCCGCAGCTTGGCGTCGATATTGATCTGCTCTTTCCATTGCGCGGCGGTGGTGAAGACGCCGGGAAGCTTGGCGATTTCCGGATCGAGCTTGGCATTCAGCACCGCGGGGCTGCCCTTCTTCAGCTTGGCGATTTCCGCCTGAATTTCCGGATCGTAGAGCGCGTCGATGAATTTATACGCCAGTTCGGATTTCTTCGAGCCTTTCATGATGGCCACGGTGTCGACGCCGAGAACCGCCCCCTCTTTCGGGATCGCCACGGTAATCGGAACACCCTGTGAGATCATGTAGTAGGCGTTCATGGAAAGGACGATTTGCACCGGGGTTTCGCCGCTGGCGAGCAATTGCTGGCTGTTGGCATCGTTGGTGTAGAAGGCCTTGAAATTGGGTTTCAAGGCCTTGAGCTTGTCCTGTCCCTTCTCCCAATGCGCGGCGTCCCCGCCCGACAGCATGGCCGAAACCGCAATGATGTGGCTGGGATCGAAATCCGGTCCGGCAATCTTGCCCTTCAATTCCGGCTTCCACAGGTCGCTCCAGCTATCGAACTTCATCTCGCCCAGCAGGTCGGCGCGATAGCCGATCGTATAGACATAGGCCCAGGCCCCCAGATGAAACGGACTGATGCGGGCTTCGTCGGCAAGATTCTTGGCGTTCGGAATTTTGGAAACGTCGAGCTGCTCGAACAGCCCATCATTGGCGTAAAGCCAGCCGACATGGGACGTCGTGAAGGTGATGTCGCTTTCGGGGCTGCCCTTGGCGAGCTTCTCCTTGTTCAACCGGTCCATCGTGCCGCCGGTGATGAATTCGACCGGCACGCCGGTTTCCTTGGTGAATTTCCTGGCGACCGTTTCCGCAACGAGGTCGCGCCAGCTGCCGCCCCAGATGCTGATGACGAGCTTGTCCTGCGCCTGCGCGGGGACGGCTATCGCAAGGGCGAAGAGTGCGAGCAGAAACCGTTTCATGTTCAAATCCTATCTTCGCGGGAAGCCGAGCTTGTCGTGCGACTTGCCCGCAATCTTCGGCACCAGCGACCCGGGTCGACAACAAGACTGATCTTGCCTACGTTCACGACCGTCAGATGAGAATGCGCGACTTCCCGCA
>JAQGJF010000948.1 GCA_028290765.1 Tardiphaga sp. | reverse complement strand
CCCTGCATCAGGTTGGGCCCGCGCACAATCAGTTCTCCCTCTTCGCCGAAAGCAACGTCCTCCCGCGAGGAGGGATCGACGATGCGGACGGCGAGGCCCGGCACCGGCAGCCCGCATGAACCGATCGGCCGCTCGCCGCGGAGCCAGTTCATGGTGACCATCGTGGAGGTCTCGGTGATGCCGTAACCGTCGAGCAGCGGCGTCTTGAAACGCTCCTCGAAGGCCCGGTTCAGCGTCGCCGGCATGATCGCGCCGGCGGAGATGCACAGCCGTAAATTCCCCAGCCGCTCGACGCCGCTCTCCTGCGCCTTGTGCAGCAGATAGTGGAACATGGTCGGCACGCCGGGAAACACGGTATATTTTCCGGACTGCAGCAGCTCCAGCGCCTGCTGCGGCGAGAACTTCTCCATGATGTGCTCGCTGGCGCCGACGGCGAGGACGCTCAGCACCGAAAGGTTCAGGCCGTAAGAATGAAAGAGCGGCAGCGGCGACAGCACGACGTCCTTCGCGCTCAATGCGCAGATCGGCGCCCAGCATGCGGCGGCAATCCACAGCATGCCGCGCAGCGACAGCAGGACGCCCTTGGCGCGGCCGGTGGTGCCGGAAGTGTAGATGATGAACGAGGAGCGGTCGATGTCGTCGGGATCCAGCGGCGCGGCGCCCGTGCCGGTCGCGAGGTCGGCCATGGCGAGGCCGGCCTGTCGCGCATCCATGCCGGCAAAAATCATCTCGGGTGAGATTCCGGCCTCACGCGAGATCTTCGCGATCAGGTCCTTCCTGCCGGGGGTCGTGACGACGGCCGCGCAGTCTGCATCCGTCAATCGGTAGCTGATCTCGCCTTCCACTGCCTCGAAGCTGATCGGAACGATCACGGCGCCGGCCCGCAGGCCGGCGAGGCACGCCTCGATCCAGTCGACGCCGTTCGGCAGATAGATGGCGATCCGCGCGCCCTCGCCGAGGCCTGCTTTCGCCAGGTTCGCGGCGATCGCGGCGGTGTTGCTCGCGAGTTGCGCGTAATCTATCGCGCGCGACGAATCCCAATAGGCAATCTGCTCCGGCCGTTCTTTCGCATGCCGATCGAGGAGTTTTGCGATCGGCGCGATCAGGTCTGCATGCATCATCGTCAGCCTCCCGTCAGATCATGCTGAATCCGCCACTGATGCTGATCGTCTGCCCGGTGATCCAGCTGCCGGCATCGGAGGCCAGCAGCGCCACCATCGGCGCGACGTCGGAAGGCTGGCCGAGCCGCCGGATCGCATAGGCCTTGACCAGCTTCTCGCGGTTGGCGTCGACCCATCCCTTCTCGTGCGCGGTCTCGATCAGGCCGAGCGAGATCGAATTGGCGGTCACGCCCGAGCGGCCCCATTCGCGCGCCAGCGACTTCATCAGCGCGATGGTGCCGGCGCGCGCCGCCGCGGCAAGCGCCAATCCGGATTCGCCGACGCGGGATGAATCTCCCATGATCGAGATGATGCGCCCGCGGCCCGAGGCCTCCAGCAGGGGGCCGGCGCTGTGGCAGCAATTGAGCGCGCCATAGAGACAAGTGTCGATCTGCTTGCGCCAGTCTTCGGGGCTGCTTTCGCTGAAGCGCTTGCGGAACACCAGGCCGGCGTTGTTGACGAGGATGTCGAGCCCGCCGAACTCACCCTGGACGTTCGCGACCAGTTGCCTGACGACCTCGGCATCCGAGATGTCGGCCTGATAGGCCTTCGCCCTGCCGCCGGCCTTCTGGATGGCGGCGACCACCGCCTCGGCTTCCGCCTTCGAGCCGTGGTAGTTCACCGCCACCGCCGCGCCGGCGGCGGCGAGCGTGCTGGAGATGGCGGCGCCGACGTCCCGCCCACCCCCCGTCACGAGGGCAACGCGTCCCTGGAGATCGATCATTCGGATTTTTCCTTTGCTTTGAGTTTGGCTTGCTTCATGAGCCTGAAGATGCGCTCCGGAGTCATCGGCAGAAGATTGACGTCGATATCGAAGGGCGACAGCGCGTCCGCGATCGCGTTGGCAATCGCCGCCGGCGCGCCGATCGTGCCGCCCTCGCCCATGCCGCGGAAGCCGCCGGCAACAGCGGATTCGCTCTCGATATGCACGACATCCATATCCGGAACTTCGGGCGCCGAGGGGATCACATAGTCGACCAGGCTTGCGCTCAGGAGCTGGCCTTCCTCGTCGTAGACCAGCTCTTCGAACAGCGCCGCACCGATCCCCTGCGCCACGCCGCCATGGACCTGCCCGTCGACGATCATGGGATTGATGATCCGGCCGCAGTCTTCGGCGACCACGTATTTGTGGATCTTCACGAAGAACGTCACAGGATCGATCTCCACCGCGGCGATATGGGTGGCGGCCGCGGTCGTGCCGTTGATCGGGTCGTAGGTGTAGCTCGCGCTCAATTCCTCGCGCGCCTCGACCGGCAGCGTCTTCATGTCGGAATAGACCGCTTTGGCGACCTGCTTGAACGTGACGGCGCGGTCGGTGCCGATGACGATCGCCTTGCCGCCGAAAAGCTCGATGTCGTCGTGGTTGGCCTCGAGCAGATGCGAGGCGACGCGCTTGATCTTGTCCCGCAGCAGCGCCGAGGCGTGCTTGGCCGCGCCGCCGCCGAGCACGGCGCTGCGGCTGGCATAGGTGCCGGTCGACATCGGCACCGCGTCGCTGTCGCCCTGGATGACGCGGATGTCGTCGAAGCTCGCGCCGAGATCGTCGGCGATGATCTGGGCCAGCGTCGTTTCGAGCCCCTGGCCATGCGAGGCGACCCCGAAGGCCGCGGTGATCGCACCGGTCGAATCGATCGAGAGCTTCGCCGTCTCCGAACCGGTATTGATCGGCATTCCGGGGGCGACCGCGATGCGCGATCCGATGCCGGTCAGTTCGGCGTAGGTCGCGATGCCGATCCCGAACAGCCGCCCGTCCTTGCGCGCATCGGCCTGCCGGACGCGAAGTTGCTGGTAGCCGGCGGCCTCGCCGGCCGCATCCAGGCATTCGACGAAACCGGTCTTGTCCCAGATGATCCCGGACGCGATCCGATACGGAAATTCTTCCGCAAGGACGAGGTTGCGGCGGCGGATTTCCATGGGATCGAGACCGAGCGCTTTCGCGCCGAGATCCATCAGCCGCTCCGTGACGAAGGTCGAGATCGGCCGCCCGACCCCGCGATACGGTCCGGTCGGCGGCTTGCAGGTGGCGACGCCGCGCACGGCGCCGCGGTAGGATCGGATCTTGTAGGGGCCGGGAAGGAAGCTGACCACCTGGACCGGCTCCAGGCCGCAGGTCCACGGATAGATCGAATAGGCCCCGACATCTCCCAGGACGTCGGCCTGCAGGGCGATGGCGACGCCGTTCTCGTCGAATCCCATCTCGGCATCGACGATCTCGGCGAACGCCTGACTGCTGCTGCTGACATCCTCCAGCCGGTCCGCGGTCCATTTGAGGGAACGGCCGAGCTTGCGGGCCGCGATGCAGATCAGCAGTTCCTCCGGATAGAGCGAGCCTTTCGATCCGAAGCTGCCGCCAACGTCAGGCGCGACCACCCGCAAGCGGCTGCCGGGAAGATCGAGCGACTCGGAAATCGCGTCGCGCACGATGCCGGGGATGTTCGATGAGGTATAGAGCGTGATCGCGCCGCGCTTCGCGTTGTACTCCGCCGTGTAGCTGCGTGGCTCCATCGCCAGCGGCGCCTTGCGGGTCATCTCGAAGCGGCCGCCCACCCGGACGGCGGCGCTTTTCAGATCCGCCTCGACGTCGCCTTTGCGGAATTCGCGGGCGATCAGGACATTGGTGCCGGCCTCTTCGTGCAGCAGCGGCGCGTCGTCCGCGACCGCCATCTCGCTGCGCGATACCGCCCCGAGCGGTTCGAAATCGATCTCGATGAACTCGACCGCGTCTTCCGCAAGATACCGCGAGGTCGCGACGACCGCCACGACGGCCTCGCCGACATAGCGCACCTTGCCGCGCGCCAGCGGCAGGATCGGCGTCGCGTAATAATTGGCCATTCGCGAGAACGGAATCACCGGCTTGAAATCGTCGGCAATGTCATCCGCGGTGAACACGGCGACGACGCCCGGCGCCGCCAGCGCCGCCGTCGTATCGATGCGCACGATCCGTGCATGAGGCTGTTCGCTTCGCCGGAAGGCGATATGCAGCGCCCGGTCCGGCTTGCGATCGGCGGTATATTCGCCGTTCCCGGTCAGAAGTCGCGGATCCTCCGTGCGCTTGATCGGGGCGCCGACGTGCCGGGGACGCATCACGTCCGCCTGTTGCGCGAGGCTGTCCTTACTCATAGCCCCGGTTTCCCTTGCGCAGGCTCTGCCATTGCCGGTCGTCATGGCCGCAGATGACGGCCGCTCCGGATTTCTCGATCCGCCTCACTTCCTCGAACGACTTCAGCAGCGCCTCCGCATTCCAGGTGTTGCGCGGCGCGGTATCGGTATCGAGGCTTTGCCGCAGGCTGACCGCGTCCGAAGCCAGCAGGAATTGACCGTCGCGCTCGAGGCTGACCAGCGCGCCGAGCGAACCAGGCGTGTGCCCCGGCAGCGGCACCAGCACGACGCCGGCATCGCCGAACAGATCCTTCTCGCCGGTCACGGCTTCCACGGGCTGCCCGAAATCCCAGTCCGCCCGGAGGTAGCCGGCGGCTTCCGCGCCTGGAGCTTTTGCCGCCTCGAGCTCGCTGGCGTGGGCCAGGATCGTCGCCTTGCTGAAGAACTGGTTGCAGCCGCAATGGTCGGGATGGAAATGGGAGTTCACGACGATATCGATGTCGTCGGGCCCAAGTCCGACGCAGGCAAGGCTGGGCAGCAATGTCTCGTCGGCCGTCATGATCGGCTTCATCAGCCTGGCGAGCGGCCCCCAGCGTTCGTCGGCATGGTCCACGACCGAGGGGTGACAACCCGTATCGAACAGCACATTGCCCTGCTTGTGCCGGATCAGGGCGCTGCTCACCGGCAGGTCGATGGTCTCGCTGCGGTCCGCGCCCGGGATATAGATGCTCTTCTTCATGCGAACGCGCCCGGCGGCAAGGAAATTGAGTTTCATCAGGCCTTCTCCCGGCGAATGGCCGCGGCGCTTCTGATCGCTGCGACGATGTTCTGGTAGCCGGTGCAGCGGCAGAGATTTCCGGAGAGGCCTTCCCTGATTTCGTCGTCGGTCGCGAGCGGATATTTGCGAAGCAGATCCTCGCCCGTCATCAGCATTCCGGGCGTACAGAAGCCGCATTGGAGACCGTGATGCTCGCGGAACTGGGTCTGAAGCACGTTGAGCGCCTCCGGCGTTCCCAATCCTTCGACCGTGGTGATCTTCGCACCGTCGACCTGGACGGCGAGCGTGAGGCAGGACCGGACGCTATCGCCATCCATCAGCACCGTGCAGGCGCCGCAGACGCCATGCTCGCAGCCGACATGCGTGCCGGTCAGTCCGAGCGTCTCGCGCAGAAAATCCGACAACAAAAGACGCGGCTCGACGTCTGCAACGTCATGCCTGGTCCCGTTGACCGTCACCGATACGTTCATCGCGGCATCACCCTTTTCACCGCCAACGCCGTCCGCATGGCGCGCCTGGCCAGTTCGCCGAGCAGATGGGTTCTGTATTCGCCGGAGGCGTGCAGATCGCCGTTGGGGGTGACGCTGGATCTCACCCATTCGGAGAACCGGTCCGGCGTGCGGTCGTCGACCGCGATTTCACGGAGCTGTTTCTCGACGCCTTCGAGCCGCAGCGGCGTGTCGGCCACGCCCATCACCGCGACACGCGCGTCGTCCAGCCCGGTGGGACCGCGTTTGATCGATACCGCGATGCTGGCGAGCGCGAAATCGCCGAAACGCCGCGCGACTTCTTCGAACGCCCAGCCGCCGTGCCGCGGAATCGGAAATTCGATCTCTGCGACGATGTCCTCGGCCTCGAGACAATTGGTCAGGGCGTCGACGAAGAAGTCTTTCGCCGCGATCGTGCGGCGGCCCGCCGGCCCCTGCACCGTGAGGCTGGCGCCGTAGAACATCGCCATCATCGGCAACTCGGCCGCCGGATCCGCATGCGAAAGGCTGCCGCCGATGGTGCCGCGGTTGCGGATCGCCAGATGCGCCACGTGGCGCATGGCCGCCGACATCACTGGCAGGCAGGAGGCGATCAGCGGCGAGTGCTCGATTTCGCAATGGCGCGTCAGCGCGCCGATCGCCACGCTGTCGCCGCGCAATTCGATGAACGACAGTTCCTTGATGCCGTTCAGGTCGACGAGCAGCGCGGGCCGCGCCATCCGGAAGTTCAGCAGCGGCAACAGGCTCTGGCCCCCTGCGAGGACCTTTCCCTCGCCATTGGCCGTCGCGAGCGCCGCCACCGCGGCATCCAGCGTCGTCGGCGCGACGTATTCAAACCTGGCAGGCTTCATCGACTACGCCCTCCAAGGCCGCTTTCCTTCCCTGTGTGGCCATTATTATTCGCCGCGAAATCGCGGAGGCCTTTTTTCCGCGAAGGCCCGCCGGCCCTCCCTGAAATCCTCGCTGTCGGAGGCGGCATCGATCAGCCGCTGGGCGGCCGCCAGATCGAGCGCCCCCGCCCCCATGGCGAGGCCGTTCAGCATGAACTTCGCGCCCGCGATCGAAAGCGGCGCATTGGCCGCCAGGCGCTCGACGAATTGCCCGGCCGCGAGCCGGGCATCGTCGTGGATCTCATCGATCAATCCCATCGATCTCGCCTGCTCGGCGGTGTAGCGGTCGCCCGAGTAGAGCATGCGCTTGGCGTTGACGATGCCGACCAGCGCCGACAGCCGCTGGACGCTGCGAACGCCGTAGACGATCGAAAGCTTTGCCGACGGAATTCCGACATTCGCGGTCCGATCGGCGAAGCGAAAGTCGCATGCCAGCGCGAGATGGCAGCCTCCGCCCAGGCAGTAGCCGGAGATCGCGGCGACGACCGGCTTGCCCAGTCCGGCGATCGCTCCCGAGCAGGCATCGACGGCGACTTCGTATTCGGCGCTCTGTCGCTTGTCGTTCCGGATCTCGTCGAACTCGGAAATGTCGGCGCCGACGCTGAAATCCTTTCCTTCGCCCGTCAGCAGGACCGCACGCAGATTCCGGTCGGCGGCGAAGCCCGCGAAGGTTTCCGCCAGTTGGCGCCACATCGCCAGCGTGACCGCGTTCCTGACGGAAGGCCGGTTCAAGGCGACATGCGCGATGCCGTCCCGCCGCTTGATGTCGATAGCTTCCAACGTGGCTCCTCTCGCGCCGGACCGTGCGAACGTCCATCGAGGCCGGGTTCCGGCCGCCCTGAAGTCACTTGCATAAGTAGACTAATTGATCCCGGCCCGTCAAGTCGTCCCGGTGCGAGCCGCACGGACGTCGTGGCGGCCACAAGCTACCGAGTCTTGGGAATTCGACGGGGCGATTCGATCCGCTGCGCACCGGCCTGCAAGGAACAAGCGGGATGGCGCCAGCGTCTACAGGATGAGATCGAAAGGCCTTGGCGTAATGTCGTTGATGCGAACCTGAAAATCCGCGGTGCCGTCGCCGTTGACGTCGCCTTGCAGGAGATGATCCGAGAAGCGCAGCTCGCCGGCGGTATGGTTGAACGCGGCGCCGGCGATGTAGGTAAAGGCCTGATCGCCGGCGACATGGGTGTCGGCATCGATCGCCGACAGATCGATATGGCTCTGCTGCGAGACATCGGGGAACTTAAGGTCCACGATGGTGTCCTCCATGCCGGGCCGGCTGTCCGCGACCGATTTGAAGACGAAATTATCGGCGCCGTTGCCGCCGAACAGGATGTCGGCACCGGCGCCGCCGATCAGGATGTCGTTGCCCTCGCCGCCTTCGAGCGTATCGTTGCCGGCACCGCCGATCAGCGTGTCGTTGCCGCCACCGCCTTTCAGATGGCTCCCCATGTCGGTGGCGATCAGCGTATCGTTTTGGTCGTTGCCGGTGACGTTCTCGATCGAAGTCAGCGTGTCGCCCTCGGCGTCGCCGCCATGACCGGTCCCGATCACAAGATCGACGGTCACTCCGGCGGATGAAGTGCTGTAGTCGGCGGTGTCGATACCAGCACCGCCCGCCAGCGTGTCGGCGCCGGCGCCACCCTGCAGCGTGTCGTCGCCGTCGTTGCCCCAGAGCAGGTCGTTCCCCGCGCCGCCATGCAGGATATCGTTTCCATTTCCGCCGATCAGGGTATCGTTGCCTTCGCCGCCATCGAGGGTGTCGTTGCCACCGCGGCCGTCTAGCACATCATTGCCGCCGCCTCCGGACAAGGTGTTGGCGGCGCCGTCGCCCGTCAGCGTATCGTCGAAACGGGTCCCGACCACGCCTTCGATCGAGTTGAACGTGTCCCCGGTGACGTCGCCGCCGTCGGCGACATTGAGGCCAAGGTCGATATGGACAGCATTCGACAGCGTCTCGTAGCGCACCGTATCGATGCCGGCGCCGCCGGCAAAACTGTCGGCGCCCTGGCCGCCGACGAAGAAGTCGTTGCCATCGCCGCCCCACAACAGATCATTGCCGTCGCCGCCGTACAGGAAATCATGGCCGGCACCGCCGGTCAGCTGATCGTTGCCGGCGTCGCCGTACAGCACATCGTTGCCCGATCGGCCATCAATGACATCGTCGCCGCCAAGCCCGTGAATGATGTCGTTGGCTGCGCTGCCATGGATGTGGTCGTTGCCCGGCGTGCCATCGGTGATGGGATCGAACGACAGCACGCGGCCGTGAATGTCGTCCGAATTGAGCGCGGGATCGAACGATGTCCAGGTCGCCACGACGTGTCCGTCGGGCAAAGTCACCAGATGCGGCGAGTTTGGATTGAGGCCGCTTTCCGAATTGACGATGAACTCCCGGCCGCTGTCGGTGCCATCCGGATTCACCAATTGCCCGTAGAGCTCGCTGGCGCCGGTGTCGGGATTGGCGGCGTGCCAGACCACGAAGGCGCGGCCATCCGGTAACGCTGTCGCGGTGACACCGCTCTGATCGCCGTCGGTCAGGCGGTTGATCGTGAATTCGTCAACGCTGACGGTGCCGTCGGCGTTGAGGATGCGCCCGTGGATATCATGGTCGAAGCTGTTGGGCTCCTGAAACGGCCACGTCACCAGAATGTGTCCGTCGGCGAGCGCGGTGAGCGAAGCGCCGGCCTGGTCATGTTCCGCGGGCGGCAGGACCCGGAAATCCGGCGTGCTCATCGAGCCATCGCTGTTGACGAAGCGTCCGAAGGTTTCGGAAACGCCAAGATTGGGGTCGAACGAATTCCAGGTGACGAGCGCGCGCCCGTCCGGCAGCGCGAGGACACTGGCGCCTACCTGGTTGCCGCCGATCGTCGAATTGACGATGAAATCGGGGCCGGCCGGCGTGCCGTCGGCGTCGAGAATGCGGCCGCGAATGTCGTCGGGATAGAGAATGCCATTGCCGCTGTTGTCACCGTCGTCCGAAGTCCAGGTGACCAGGATGTGCCCATCGGCAAGCGTCGTCGCCGACGGCCCGGATTGCGCGTTGTCCGTGGTCGTATTGACGATGAAGTCGGGCGCGCCGCTGCCATCGGGGTTGACGACACGGCCCCGGATTTCGAATTCGTTGATGGCCGGA
>JAQGJF010000939.1 GCA_028290765.1 Tardiphaga sp. | reverse complement strand
CCTCCGCTTCGCTCGGCCGACCCTCCCCACAAGGGGGAGGGAGTTTACTTACTCAGCCTTCAAATTACTCAGGCCGTTCCATCGAGGCCACGTCATGACCGCGCAGCCGCTGCTCGACGTACATGATCTCACCGTCGAATTCGCCACAAGGCGCGGCATCGTCAAGGCGGTGCAGCATGTCAATATCTCGGTCGGCAAGGGCGAGACGCTGGGCATCGTCGGGGAATCCGGCTCCGGCAAGTCGGTGACTTCCTACGCGGTGATGCGGATCCTGGACCGCGCCGGCAAGATCGCCGAAGGTTCGGTGATGTTTTCCGGCATCGACGTCAAGGCCGCGACCGAAAACCAGATGCGCGACCTGCGCGGCCGCGAAATCTCGATGATCTTCCAGAACCCGCGCGCCGCGCTCAATCCGATCCGCAAGGTCGGCGACCAGATCGAGGACGTGCTGCGCCAGCATGTCCAGTCCACCACCAATGATCGCGGCGAGAAGGCGATCGAGGCGCTCGAACAGGTCAAGATCGCCCGGCCGCGCGAACGCTATCACGCCTATCCGTTCGAGCTGTCGGGCGGCATGTGCCAGCGCGTGGTGATCGCGCTGGCGCTGGCCTGCAATCCGCAGCTTCTGATCGCCGACGAGCCGACCACCGGCCTCGACGTCACCACGCAAAAAGCGGTGATGGACCTGATCGTCGAACTGACCAAAAGCCGCGGCATGTCGACGATCCTGATTACCCACGACCTCGGGCTTGCCGCAGCCTATTGCGACCGCGTGGTGGTGATGGAGAAGGGGCGCGTGGTCGAGACCGCGTTGTCGGCGAATATTTTCGCCAGCCCCGAACATGCCTACACCAAGAAGCTGATGCGGGCGACGCCGCGGCTCGGCGTGTCGCTGCGCGACCTGTTGCCGGAGGAAGAGGCGGCGCTGTTGCCGGTGCAGCCCGCCGGCGCCGGCAAGCCTGCGACCGACGGCGCAAAGCCGCTGCTGCTGGTCGAGAAGCTGGTCAAGGAATATCCGCGCCAGGGCGCCACCGCGGTGCTCAGCAAACTGTTTTCGCGCTCGCCCGCCGTCGAACCGGAAAAATTCCGCGCCGTCGACGGCATCAGCTTTTCCGTCGGGCATGGCGAAAGCGTCGGCCTGGTAGGCGAATCCGGCTGTGGCAAATCCACCACCTCGATGATGGTGATGCGGCTGGTCGATCAGACCTCGGGCCGCATCATGTTCGACGGCGACGAAATCGGCGGCATTCTTCCCAATGCCTTTGCGCGGCTGCCGCTGCGCAAGAGCATCCAGATGGTGTTCCAGGATCCGACCGACAGCCTCAATCCGCGCTTCACCGCGATCCGCGCCATCGCCGATCCGATCATGCAGATGGGCGACATCAAGGGCCGCGACGCGCTGCGCGCCCGCTGCGAGGATCTGGCGCGGCAGGTCGGCCTGCCGCTCAATCTGCTCGATCGGTTTCCGCATCAATTGTCGGGCGGGCAAAAGGCCCGCGTCGGCATTGCGCGAGCGATCGCGCTGCAACCCAAGCTGGTAATCCTGGACGAGCCGACCGCGGCGCTGGATGTGTCGGTGCAGGCGGTAGTGCTCAATCTGCTGCAGGATCTCAAGGCTTCCATGGGCATGAGCTATCTGTTCGTCTCGCACGATCTGAACGTGGTGCGGCTATTGTGCGATCGTGTCATCGTGATGCGAACCGGCCGTATCGTCGAGGAGGGACCATCGGAACGGGTGCTGGGGGCGCCCCAGGACGCCTACACGCGGGAACTGTTATCGGCTATACCGCATCCACCGCTTCCCGCTCACTGAGCGTGGAACAACTGGATCTGGACTGTCTGGAACTGAAAGAGAGCCGCGTGACTGATATGCTTGACGACTACATCGATGCCGTTGGCAAGGCGCTGGCGCTGCCGATCGAGGACGCCTGGAAGCCGGCGGTGCGCGCCAATCTGGAGGTGTCGCTGAAGCTGGCACGCCTGGTCGATGAATTCCCGTTGCCCGATGAAACCGAGCCGGCCAGTGTCTTCGCAGCCTGATCGCGCCATGGAAAATGTCATGACGGGGAATGGCGACTGGCTGCCGGCGTCCGACATCGCGAAGGCGGTGGCCGGCCGCAAAATGTCTGCGCTTAGCGTCACCGAGGCGGCGCTGGCGCGGATCGCGCGGCACGACCCGGTGCTCAATTCGTTCACCGACGTGGTCGCCGAGCGCGCCCGCGCCAAGGCGAGCGCCATCGATGCCGAAATTGCCGCCGGCAGGACCGTCGGCCCACTGGCCGGTGTGCCGTTCGCGGTCAAGAACCTGTTCGACATAAAAGGCCTGCCGACCCGCGCTGGGTCGAAGATCAACCGCGACCTTCAGCCGTCGCCGCGCGATGCCACGTTGGTCGATCGGATGGAAGCGGCCGGCGCGGTGCTGGTCGGCGCGCTCAACATGGGCGAATACGCCTATGATTTCACCGGCGAGAACGTCCATGACGGCAACTCGCGCAACCCGCACGACGTGACGCGGATGACCGGCGGATCGTCTGGCGGTTCTGGCGGCGCCGTTGGCGGCGGTCTGGTGCCGCTGGCGTTGGGCTCCGACACCAACGGCTCGATCCGGGTGCCGTCGTCGTTCT
>JAQGJF010000914.1 GCA_028290765.1 Tardiphaga sp. | reverse complement strand
TGTGTGAACAATACGGTCGCGACGTCGGCAGCGCCCATCGGCAGGCCGGGATGGCCGGATTTCGCCTGTTCCACGCCATCCATCGCGAGCCCACGGATCGCATTGGCCATACCGGTGTGATCGACGCGCGTCATGATGAAAATCCGCCTGAAATGAGGTGCTTGGTGACATTCTGCGCCGGGCGAGCGTGGCCGGCGGCACAAGGCCTGATGGAAGGTTCGAAGAGCAGGGCTGGATAGCATCTGGACCGGGTGAGTCCAAGGGCGGCGGCAGGCGGCCTTGGCTTAGCGGTGCATAGCTTTTGAGCGCCGTTGCGCTGGCCTCGCTTGCCACGTAAATTTCGTCCCCTAAACGCTTGCCGAGCCGTGGCTTTTGCTGCTCGGCGGTATCCTCTCATAGAAGGTCCATGCGACCGGCATGAACGATCGCCCTGCCAACTCCGATCCCGTCGCGCCCGGGTTCGCCGATATCGAGGCGGCAACGCGCCGGCTGATGACGGCGCTGGATGCGCTGGAAAGCGCGGTGGAACGACGGCGCGAGGCCGACCGCGACGAGGATGAGCTGGCGACCCGGATCCAGGCGCTGGGGACGGACCGTTCCCGGCTGGCCGATGAACTCGACGGCACGCTGGTCAAATCGCGCCGGCTGGAACGCGCCAATCGCGAGATCGCGGAGAAGCTCGATGCGGCGATCGGCACCATCCGCGCCGTGCTCGATACCGGAGAGTCCTCATGAGTCACATCAACGTCACCATCAATGGCCGGCAATACCGCATGGCTTGCGAAGAAGGCCAGGAGACGCGGCTGCGGCAGCTCGCCGATAGTTTCGAGGCGCGGATCGGCGACCTGCGCGGCAGGTTCGGTGAAGTCGGCGACGGGCGTCTGACGGTGATGGCGGCGCTGACGGTGGCCGACGAACTGCTCGATGCCAGGCATCAGATCCGCACGCTGGAGGAAGAACTTGCGGCCTTGCGCGATGTTCGCGTCGTCGCCTCGGATCGCGCCAAGGTCACCCAGACTGCCGTTGCCGCGGCGCTGAATTCGGCCGCCGACCGCATCGAGAAGACCACGCAGGTCCTGAACCGCACCATCGGCGGCGGAATCGCGATTGGTTAGGGATCGGCGCCGTTAAAGCTGGCGGTACGGCGTTATCGTGGTTACATTGCCCCTGCGAAGCTGTGTCGCGCGTCAGGAGCCACATATCCCCGGGGCCTTATCGATCCTTAAGGGAACTGTCCCTGGCCGGGTCCGTGGATCCGGTCATATGGTGCCCACCTACTTTCGTAGGGAACTCCGGGATCGAGCGCTCCAACGGCCATCGCGGCTTCGCACTTAATTCTCGATCGGATCCGAGCCTCTCCGGCGCGGGCGGATCTGGTCTCTATGCTTCCCGCGTATAGCCCGACAGATGGGCGCGAAGCATCGCCAACATCTCGTCCCTGACGGGATCACGGGTGCCGCGGGTCCAGGCTGCTGCCAGCGGCAGCTTGTTCATATCGGACGCCGCCAGCCTCACATAGCGAACACCGCGCGCCGCCATGCGTGACGTCCATCTGGGGACGATCGCCACGCCCAGCTCGGCGGCGACGAGATTGACGATGGTCTGCTTTTCGTCGGCAATCTGGACGATGCGGGCTTGCAACCCGGCTTCGGCAAACAGCTTCATGGTGAGATCATGGCTGTGCGGGCGCGAGCGACGCTCGGGCACGATCAGCGGTTGATCCGCCAGATCGGTGATGGTGAGGCGCTTTCTTGCGGCAAGCGGATGATGCTCGGACACCGCGACGACGGCGGTCTCATGCAGCAGGAACATGAACTCCAGCCGCTTGTCCGGGTTTTCCGGGGGGCGGACCAGCGCCAGATCGAGCCGGCCCGAGAGTAAGCGCGGCAACAGGCGTATCGTCTTGTCTTCCACCAGTTGCACGGTGACCTCCGGCCTCAGCTTGCGAAAATCGTGCAGCAGCATCGGCAGCAGTCCCGCCGCGGCGCTGTCGATGGCGCCGACGCGGACCGTTGCGGCCCGCGCGCGGCCATGGGTGCGGAATTTGGCGGCGAGCGCGTCGGCCTGCGCCAGCAGGGTGCGGGCTTCCTTGACGAGCACGGCGCCATCGTCGGTCAGGGCCACGCTGCGTGTCGTGCGCGTCATCAGCCTTGTGCCGAGGTCCTCTTCGAGCAGCCGGATGAAGCGTCCCAGCGCCGAAGGCAGCATGTCCAGCCGCTGCGCCGCCCGGCCGAAATGCAGCTCTTCGGCCGCGGCCACGAAACATCGCAATTGATGCAGATCCATCGGCTCTCTCCTGGATCTCGATTATATCATTTTTTTGTATAAACCAGAGCCCATTGAGTCCCGGCGATGGCCGTCTCAGGGTGGCTTTCAACGCCGCCGATGGCGCGACAAGCAAAAGCAATACAATCGGGCGAGGAGCCGTTCCAATGAGTGTCGAGCTGGAAGCGCGCGTGCTGCGCAAGATCACCCTGCGCATCGTTCCGTTCGTGATGCTACTCTATTTCATCGCCTTCATCGACCGCGTCAACATCGGCTTCGCGGCGTTGACGATGAACAAGGACCTCGGCTTCTCGCCGACCGTGTTCGGCTTCGGCGCCGGCATCTTCTTTCTCGGGTATTTCCTGTTCGAGGTGCCGTCCAACCTCGTGCTCGACAAGGTCGGCGCCCGGATCTGGATCGCTCGCGTGATGATCACCTGGGGCCTGATCTCCGGCGCCATGGCCTTTGTTCAGGGGGCCGCCAGTTTCTACGCGCTGCGCTTTCTGCTGGGGGCCGCCGAAGCGGGGTTCTTTCCCGGTATCATCCTGTATCTCAGCTACTGGTTTCCGGCGCGGCAGCGCGCCGCCGTCACCGCGATCTTCATGGCCGCGGCGCCGCTTTCGACCGTGCTGGGATCGCCGGTGTCCGGAGCGCTGCTGGAGATGCACGGCCTGCTTGGGCTGAGCGGCTGGCAATGGATGTTCATCGTCGAGGCGGTGCCTGCGGTGATCCTTGGCGTCGTCGTGCTGTTCTACATGACCGACCGGCCGGCACAGGCCAAATGGCTGAACGACGACGAGCGTCGCTGGCTGGTCACCACCATGAACGCGGAAGCCGCCAAGAAGGCCGGGACTGCCAGCCACAGCGTCTGGCGCGGCCTCGCCGACCTGCGCGTCATCGCGCTGTCGCTGGTGTATTTCGGCACCTCCGCCGGCCTTTACACGCTCGGCATCTGGGCGCCGCAAATCATCAAGGAATTCGGCCTCTCGTCGTTGCAGGTCGGTTTCCTCAACGCGCTGCCGGGCGTCGTCGCGGTCGCGGCCATGGTGCTGTGGGCGCGGCATTCGGATCGCAGCGGCGAGCGCACCTGGCACGTGGTCGGTGCCTGCCTGCTGGCATCGCTGGGGCTGGTGCTGGCCGGTTTTGCCGGCAGCGTGATCGCGGTTCTGCTGGCGCTGACGCTGGTCAATGTCGGCATCAGCTCGGCGAAGCCGCCGCTGTGGAGCATGCCGACCCTGTTCCTGTCCGGCTCCGCCGCTGCCGCGGGAATCGCGACCATCAACTCGATCGGCAATCTCGGCGGCTTCGTCGGCCCGGCGATGATCGGCTGGATCAAGGATCTCACCGGCAGCTTCCGGGGCGGATTGTTTTTCGTCGCCGGATTGCTGGTGCTGTCCGCCGTGCTCACGCTCGTGCTGGCGCGCGCGCAGCGCGCATCTGGCACAACTGCTGCAGCGGCCGTTCCTCAACGATAGTTCCTTACATCCCATTCCCACGGAGAATTCAGATGCGTGAATATTCAATCGCGGCCATTCCGGCCGATGGTATCGGCCCCGAAGTCATCGCCGCCGGCACCACCGTGCTGAAAAGCCTCCAGAAGCGGATGGGCGACGTCAGGTTCAACGTCGAGACCTTCGACTGGGGCTCCGCCTATTATCGCAAGCACGGCATCATGATGCCGACCGACGGCCTGCAGAAACTGAAGAAATTCGACGCCATCTATTTCGGCGCGGTCGGCGCGCCGGACGTGCCCGACCACA
>JAQGJF010000864.1 GCA_028290765.1 Tardiphaga sp. | reverse complement strand
AACCGCAACCGGCCGCGCTGCGCCACGGTCTGCGCCATGAACACCACGGACATGTCCTCCTTCGGGTCGATCCAGAACGAGGTGCCGGCCGCACCCGACCAGCTCATTTCACCGACCGAACCTGCGACCGGGGCAACGCCGGCTTCGGTGCGAACGGCAAACCCCAGGCCGAAACCAAAGCCCGCGCCGGGCAGGTAATACGGGCCCGGCACGACATCCGCGGCCGGACCGATGTGGTTGGCGCCCATGAAGGCGATCGTCTTCGGGCTGAGATAGCGCCTGCCATCGAGCGCGCCGCCATTGAGCAGCATCTGCGTGAACCGCGCATAGTCACCGATGGTGGAGACCATCCCGTGGCCGCCGGCTTCCCATTTCCGCGGTATCCGCGGGTCGTTCATCTCGAAATCCTTGCCGAGCTTGCGCTCGTTCGGAAACGGCTCGGCGATCAGCGTCTGCCTGGCCTCGTCGGTGACGTAAAAGCTGGTGTCTTTCATGCCGAGCGGATCGAGGATGCGTTCCTTCTCGAATTGATAGAGCGACTTGCCCGATACGATCTCGACCACCCGGCCGAGAATGTCGGTGGAGTGGCTGTAGTCCCAGGTGCTGCCCGGCTGGTAGGCCAGCGGCAGTTTCGCGATCCGCTCGGCAAATTCGGCGTTGTCGACATCGCCCTCGAACAGATGGGCGTCGAGATAGCTGCTTTTCACCGCGCCTTCGCCGAAGAAGCCGTAGGTGATGCCCGAAGTGTGCCGCATCAGGTCCTGGATGAAGATCGGACGGCGCGGCGCCACCAGGTCGAGGGCCGGCTTGCCGTCCTCGCCCTTCTTTTCGACGCCGACCTTCACATTGGCGAAGGACGGGATGTATTTCGACAGCGGCTCCTCGAGCGACAGCCGGCCCTCCTCGACCAGCATCATCGCGGCGACGGTGGTGATCGGCTTCGACATCGAGTAGATGCGAAAGATCGTGTTGGCCGTCATCGGCGCCTTGGTCGCGGGATCGCGCACGCCAAAGGTCTCGAAATAGGCGAGCTTGCCCTTGCGCTGGATCAGCATGATCGCGCCGGGAATCTTGTTGGTGGCGACTTCGTTCTTGAGATAGCTGCTGATCCGGCCGAGCCGGTCGCGGGAGAAGCCAGCAACCTCGGGATCGGTGCGGACCAGACTGTCGGCAAACGCCGCGCCGGCGGTAAAGACCGCGACGGCCACGAGCGGCAGCAGGCTGTTCCGCAGGAATTTCATCTATCATCACTCCCCTGATCCGGATCTGGTGTCCGGATTGGGCGGGAGTGTATCGGCGGGGGATCAGAGTTCAAGGCTACCGCCCGGGATCGACGAAGGGTCGACCCTGGTCGACGAAGGGTCCGACAAAGCCATGCAGCCGGCCGAACGGCCGGCGCCGGCATCGGGTAAAACTCAGTTGGCTGGGGCGCCGATCGTCACGCCTTTGTCGGCAAGCAATTGCTGCAATTCGCCGGCCTGGAACATCTCGCGGATGATGTCGCAGCCGCCGACGAACTCGCCCTTGACGTAGAGCTGCGGAATGGTCGGCCAGTTCGAATAGGTCTTGATGCCGTCGCGCAGGTCGGACGATTCGAGAACGTTCAGGCCCTTGTAGCCGACGCCGACGTGATCGAGGATCTGAACCACCTGGCCCGAAAATCCGCATTGCGGAAACTGCGGCGTGCCTTTCATGAACAGTACGACGTCGTTCGACTTCACTTCGTTTTCAATGAATTGCTCAATGCTCATGATCGCGTCCTCTGAGGCACAGCGGGCCCTCTGCCCATCACGTCTGTCATATATGTAGCCCAAACCATTTTGCACCCCAAGTAAAATGGCGGGGAGTCACCGGTAAGGCATTCAAAAAGACGGGCAAAACGGCCTGACCCGCCCCGGCCTTCCGCCGTAGCCGGCGGGCTTCAAAATCATAGAGGCGACGAGCCTTTTAACTTGGGCGGGATGTCCTATTTAGGACAGGCTGGCTGCGGAACTCATCCGTCAGGGTAGCGTTCTCTCCAAAATCGGAGATTTTCGTGACGAATTCCGCGTATGCCGCAGCCCCGCTGGCTGCCCCTGCCCCGTCATTGTTCTCCGATTCCGGCTCCCTGGCCCACCGATTGGGGGAGGCTTTCCTGGCGGTCCGTAACGAGACCGAACGCCGGGCGGCGCCGCTGTCGGCCGAGGACCAACTGGTCCAGTCGATGCCCGACGCCAGCCCGGCGAAATGGCATCGGGCCCATACCACCTGGTTCTTCGAGCAGTTCCTGCTCGGCGAGCATTGTCCGGAATATCGGCCCTATCATCCGGATTACGCCTTCCTGTTCAATTCCTATTACGTCAGCGCCGGGCCCCGGCACGCCCGCGCCCAGCGCGGTCATCTGACCCGGCCCGGCGCCGACGAAGTCACCGCCTACCGCAGGCATGTCGATGCCGCGGTGATCAAGTTCTTCAATTCCACCGACGAGGCCACGCTGGCGGCGCTGGTGCCCTTGCTGGAGGTCGGCTTCAACCACGAACAACAGCACCAGGAATTGATGCTGACCGACATCCTGCACGCCTTCGCGCAGAACCCGATTCCGCCCGCCTATGACCCCGCATGGGCTTTTCCGGCTTCCAGCCGCGACGGTGACGAATGGGTGACGCTGACCGAGGGTATCCACACCATCGGCCATGCCGGCGAGACGTTTCACTTCGACAACGAGAAGCCGGCGCATCGCGCTTTGGTGGGCCCGGTCCGGCTCGCCCGTCATCTCGTCACCAATGGCGAATGGCTCGCCTTCATGAAGGATGGCGGTTACCGGACGGCGACGCTGTGGCTGATGGACGGCTTTGCCGCGGCAAGCAACGAGGAATGGCAGGCACCGGGACACTGGCGACAGATCGACGGCCAATGGCAAATGATGACGCTGGCCGGGTTGCGGCCGATCGATCCCGCGGCGCCGGTCTGTCACGTCAGCTACTACGAAGCCGATGCGTTCGCGCGCTGGAGCGGCCGGCATCTGCCGACCGAAATGGAATGGGAAGTCGCTGCCCGCGCCGGGCAGTTGAACGACGCTTTCGGCCTCGTCTGGCAGTGGACCCGCAGCGCCTACGCGCCCTATCCCGGCTACCGCGCCATCGAAGGCGCGCTCGGCGAATACAACGGCAAGTTCATGGTCAACCAATTGGTGCTGCGCGGGTCGTCGCTTGCAACTCCCG
The DNA here is from genome assembly GCA_028290765.1 of Tardiphaga sp. Next base: position 3,581 of record JAQGJF010000864.1, on the reverse strand, counting down.
CCGAACACAGCCGTATCTCCTACCGAAACTTCTTCTATCCACACCACCGCTGGCAATTCACGGGACTGCGCCTCGCCAACTACGGCGATTGATTTGTTTTTAGTTCAACCGCGCCGGGACGCGCGACGAGGAGACTGTCATGAATGTGCACGCTGCCGCATTGGCAAAAGCGGACCGGTTCGACGAACAGAATTCGGCATTCGCGCAGGACGTGATCGAAGGCCTGTCGCAGCAGCCCAAGCGGCTGTCGCCGAAATATTTCTACGATGTCACCGGCTCCGAACTGTTCGAGCAGATCACCCGGCTGCCGGAATATTATCCGACGCGCACCGAGCTCAAAATCCTTCGCGAGCGCGGCGCGGACATCAAGGCGACGCTGCCCAAGAACGCCGCGCTGGTCGAGTTCGGAGCCGGCGCCACCACCAAGGTTCGCCTGCTGCTGGAGCAATGCGAATTCGCCGCCTATGTGCCGGTCGACATCTCCGGCGATTTCCTCAACGCCCAGGCACGCGCGCTGCGTGAGGATTTCCCTCACCTCAACGTCTATCCGGTAACGGCAGACTTCACGGCCCCGTTCGCCTTGCCCGACGCGGTCAAGGCGATGCCGAAGGTCGGGTTTTTCCCGGGATCCACGCTCGGCAATTTCGAACCGCACGAGGCCTGCGCCTTCCTGCGCAGCGCCCGCGAAATCCTGGGCAAAGGCGCGCAACTGTTGATCGGCATCGATCTCGAAAAGGATGAACGCCAGCTCTATGCCGCCTATAATGACGCGGCCGGCGTCACCGCGCGCTTCAATCTCAACGTGCTGGAGCGGATCAACCGCGAGCTCGGCGGCAATTTCAACCTGTCGGCCTTCACCCACCGCGCGATCTACAACCGCGAACGACATCGCATCGAGATGCACCTGATCAGCCGCGCCCAGCAGACCGTGCGGGTGCTGGGCCGCAGCTTCTCATTCCGGGCCGGCGAAAGCATTCACACCGAGTGCAGCTACAAATACAGCCTCGACCGCTTCACCGCGCTGGCGCGGGGCTCGGGCTGGACGCCGCGCGTCTCCTGGACCGATCCCGACAATCTGTTTTCGGTTCATGAATTGGTGGCTTCGGAGTGACCGCCCTTCGGGCCCAGTGAAATCGCTTCCCAGATCGCGACAACGAGCATGACGGCGGTGGTCGCCGCCGACAGCGCCAGCGGGGTCAGGAGATGCGCGAACGGCGTCAGGATCACGAATAGTCCGATGCCGGCCAGATGCGAAGGTTGCAGGTGCCCGCGGATACTCTGCTTGAACAGGATGACGCCCGCCAAATAGACTAGCGGCCCGCCGATCATGCCGATGATTTCCCGGATACCGGAATGGCCGTCAGGGTGCGCCAGCAGCAATTCGTCGCCCACCGCCGAAATCACGATGCCGGCCACGATCGGCAAATGCAGATAGGTATAGGCCAGCCGCGCGAAGCGGCCGGTATCCTCGGCCTTCGAGGCGTGCTCCGAACCGGCCTCGGCGCCGATGTGGAAATAGATCCACCACATCGCGATGCTGCCGATCAGCGCCACCAGGAACGCCGCCACGGTGGTGGCGGTCCAGGCGGCCTCCGCGAAGGTCGCCCCCGTCACCACGATGGATTCGCCGAGCGCGATGATGATGAAGCCGGCGCAGCGCTCCGCCATGTGGCCGCCCTCGACGATCCAGTCCTGGGTCGTGGAAGCGCCGAGCACCGGAATCCGGAAACGCATTGCCGGTCCGATATATTCGATCAGCAACGCCATCGCCCACAGACCGATCCGGATTTCGCCTGGCACAATGCCGCCGGCAATCCAAAAGATCGCGCTGGCGCCGAGCCAGGTCGATATACGAATGAAGTTCTGGCGATGACCGGTTTCGGATTTCGGCACCGCATAGATGAAAAACACCGACCGCCCGACCTGCATGGCGGAAAACGCCAGCGCGAACGCCAGGCCGCGGCCTTCGAACCCTTTGCCTTCGAAGGCCTGCGGAATCGAGGTGGAGAGCAACAGCCCGGCGATCATCAGGGCGAACAGCATCAGGCGAACGGCAGTCTGTTCGGGATCGAGCCAGTTGGTGATCCAGGCGGTGAAAACCCACACCCACCACACCGCCAGCATCAGGATCGCAGTCTGCACTGCGCCGAGCAGGGTGAAATGCGCCAGCAGGAAATGCGAAATTTGGGTAATCGCGAACACGAACTCCAGATCGAAAAACAGCTCGACGGTGGTCACGCGGTTGTGCTCATGAGGCCTGCGTTCCCGCAGCAAGCCTCCGCCGTGCTTCAAGCGCGCCAAATAATCCCCCTGGAGCGTTTTCGAGCGAAGAAAAGCGAAGCCCGGTTCTGCTTCAATCGGAACCGATCAGGCTCCGGTATGGACGGTTTACGCTTCCGGGATGCCGGTTTGCAGCGCCAGCGCGTGGAGGACCCCGCCCATCTGGCCCTTCAACGACTGATAGACGATCTGGTGTTGCTGGACCCGGGATTTGCCCCGGAACGAGGCGGAGATCACGGTCGCCGCGTAGTGGTCGCCATCACCGGCAAGATCCCGGATCGTCACTTCCGCGTCCGGAATGGCGGCCTTGATCATGGTCTCGATATCGCGGGCGTCCATCGGCATCCAAATCGTCTCCCAAAACCGCCGTTTCGAATCGCGGCCTCATTGCCGCAACGGCCCCTGAACCTAGCGCCGACACCCGGCTGCGTCACGCTTCCGGGCAATATATCCCTTGCCGCCCCCTTTCAAAGCCCGTTTGCGACGCACATTTGATCGAAAGTGTACCTGCAAAGAAGGTTTAACATGAAGATTCCCGGCCCCGACCATCCCATCACCATCGCGCCCAACCCGAAGCGCATCCGCGTTTCCGCCGACGGCGTCGTGATCGCCGAGACCACCCATGCGCTGACGCTGAAAGAGGCGAGCTATCCTGCGGTCCAGTATGTGCCACGCGCGGACACCAAGATGGATCTGCTGTCGCGCACCGACCGCGTGACGCACTGCCCCTACAAGGGCGACGCCAACTATTTCAGCGTCAACGCCGGCGGCAAGGTGCTCGAAAATTCGATCTGGACCTATGAGACGCCGTTTCCGGCCATGACCGAGATCACAGGCCATCTGGCGTTCTATCCGGACAAGGTCAAAATCGAGGAACTGCCCGGCTGACCTGCTTGGCCCGGATACGACATCGTGACGCACCCTCGAAGCCAATCGAGGGGGTGTCGTTTTGCATCGCAATGAATTCCGCCAATTGTCGTAGAGTTGTAGGCTTGGCGTACACACGGCTTGTTTTGAAGTAGAAAATTTTCTTCCGGCAATCCCGATTCCTCTTTCCGGAAGAGTTGTCATCCGGGGAGTCGTGGGTTGCTCCATGCAGCAACGGGGCCCTTCGATCAGATGTCAGACCGCAACGCCGCGCTCGACCGGGCGAGAACCTTCATCACTTTGCTGGTGCTGGCGAACCACTCGGTGGTTGGCTATACGCAATTCGGCCGCTTCTATCCGAACCACTATCTGTGGTCGACCGCGCCGATCGTCGACACCCAGCGCTGGATCGGCTTCAACGTCCTGACGCTGTT
>JAQGJF010000862.1 GCA_028290765.1 Tardiphaga sp. | reverse complement strand
CCGTTCGCGCCGACGGTGCATCAGCTGCACCGCAACGGCCGGCTGTTCCCGCCGAACTACCTGCACGACAGCTGGCTGGATTATCTCTATTGGGACACCGAGCTGGACCCGTAGGCCGTCTGCGCTTGTGTGAAGAACTTGTCTCGCTGGATGAAGTCGCCTGAGCGACACAGGTTTCCCAGTAGCCGCAAAATCCATCCTGCAACCGGCGTCGTCACGTTGCGCATTGCGCATGGCCTACATGCGGATGGAACCTTCGCGCAAAAAGATACCGCCAAACATTTGACGGAATGAAACCTCAGCTTGGCGACAAGCAGGATTAGCGTTCCACAAAACTTCGAATCAAAATTTTCGAAGCGCGTGTTTCGATCTTTCGAGATCGCACGCGCAACGATGGCGCTTGCCTTCGTGCGAAGGCCTTCACCCGCCGCCGGATCAAGGCGGTGCAATGAAAAGAGAAGGAGTCGAAACCATGCCACAAGCCGCGAGCAACCGATCGACCACCGCCAGCCTGGTTCCGGAAATCACGCAATCCGAAGACGATGGCTCGATCCTTCTCGGCAACTGGACGGGATTGCCGTCAACCACCTATCCCGGGTGGCCCGGGCGTCCCAATCTGATCCAGGCCAACGGCACCATCGGTGACGGACCCTATGGATCGACATCGGGCGACGTCGATGCCTTCGTTGTTCAAGGCGCCGCGAATGACGTGCTCACGGTCGACGTCGATTCGCTGGTTTTCGGCGGTCTCGATACCACCGTCGCGGTCTATTCGAGCAACGGCACTCTCGTCGGTTCGATCGATTCATATGATCCGAACGCCGAATATGACGACTTTCTCCATTTCACACTGCCCGCGACCGACACTTACACGGTGGTGATCTCGGCCTCGTCGACCTACCTGGCCGATCCGTTCGATTCGTCGTCCGGCCACGCCGACAACGGACAGACCGGCGATTATCGCGTGTTTCTCAACCTGAGCACCGCCGGCAACGAAAACATTCTTCACGGCGACAACACGGCGAACACCATCACGGGTACGGACTTCAACGACGTGATCGCCGGCAATGGCGGCTCCGACATCCTGAACGGCGGCGGCGGTGACGACCTGTTCGTCTGGTATGCGATCGGGAATCTCGACTTCATCGGCAACACCGTGCCGAGCGGGAACGATGTTGTCGATGGCGGCGCCGGGACCGACGTTCAGGAGGTCGACGCCAGCAACAATTCGGAGACCTTCACACTCGCGCCGGACGGCAGCAGTGCGGTGTTCACCGGCGCCGGCATTTCGACCGGCGACGTGTCGCTGACGCTCGCTCATGTCGAAGGTCTCGACGTCCATGGCCTCGGCGGCAACGACACAATGACGATTGCCAGCATGGCCGGGTCGCAGCTCACCGGCACCATCCATTTCTGGGGCGACGACGGCAACGACACGCTGAATGCCGGTGCCGCGAGCAATGTCATTGTTGCGCATGGCGGCACCGGCAACGATTCACTCACCGGCGGCAGCGGCGACGACCAGCTGTTCGGCGACAGCGGCAACGACCAACTCATTGGCGGCGCGGGCAATGATATACTCAACGGCGGCACAGGCGACGACCATCTGTGGGGCAATGCCGGCAACGACACCTTCATCGGCGGCGCCGGCGCCGATGTCTTCGCAGGCGGCGCCGGCAGCGACACCGTCGACTACAGCGCGACAGTGGATGGCGTGAGCGTCGACCTGGCGCTGAATATTGCGAGCGGACCCGATGCCGCCGGCGACACCTTCAATTCCATCGAAAATCTGATCGGAACTGCGTTCGACGACACGCTCACGGGCAATCTCGCCGCCAATGTGCTCACCGGCGGCGCCGGCAACGACACTCTCGACGGCCGCGAGCAGAACGATACGCTGCATGGTGGCGGCGGCAATGATTTGTTGCTCGGCGGCACTGGCGACGACCTGCTGTTCGGCGACGCCGGCAGCGACCAATTGTGGGGCGGCGACGGCAACGACACCCTGTATGGCGGCGCTGGCACCGATGCCTTCGCCGGCGGCGCCGGCAGCGACACCGTCGCCTATGGCGACACCTTCACCGCCGTCAGCATTAATCTCGCGCTGCATACATCGACCGGTGGCGATGCGGCAGGCGACACCATCGATTCCATCGAGAACCTGACCGGCGGGCTCGGCGACGACACGCTGACCGGCGACGACGGCGCCAACGTTCTCGATGGCGGACGGTTTGGCCACGATACGCTCGACGGCGGAGCCGGCAACGATGTGCTCAAGGGTGGGGACGGCAACGACATCCTGATCGGCGGCCTTGGCCAGGACACCCTGATCGGCGATCAGGCCGGCAGTTCTCCATGGGTCGACACATTCGTCTTCAAGACGACCGACGACAGCAAGCTCGGCGCCGAGGACCATATCGTCGATTTCTCCTCCGCGCAGTTCGACCAGATCGACCTGTCGGCGATCGATGCCAATACCGGTTTGGCCGGCGATCAGGCGTTCAACTATGTCGGCACCGCGGGCTTCAGCAACAACGCCGGCGAACTGCGCTACGCCGACCACCTCCTGCAGGGCGACCTTGACGGCAACGGAACCGCCGATTTCAGCATCTACGTCAACGCCAGCACGCTGGCGGTCACCGATTTTCACCTGTGACAATGGCTAGGAGAGCTAGCCCATGGCTAGGAGAGGTGGCCCGCGGCCGGGAGAGCTAGCCTGGCAGCAAAGAGGGATCCCGACGCTCCGGCCGGAACTGGTCGCGCAATACGAATTTTTGCACCTTGCCGGACGCGGTTTGCGGAAACTGGTCGACGAAGCGCCAGAGCCGCGGGGTTTTGTAGGGCGCCAGATGCTGCCGGCAGAAATCGAACAGGTCGTCCTCGCTTGGCCGATTCTCGCCGGCGCAACGGATGACGGCTGCGGGAATTTCTCCCCAGACCTCATCCGGCACGCCGACGACCGCGACATCGATGACGCCGGGATAACGGCACAGAAGTTCCTCGATTTCGCGGGGATAGATGTTTTCGCCGCCACGGATGATCATGTCCTTGAGCCGGCCGAGAATGCGGCAATAGCCTTGGGAATCCATGCTGCCGAGGTCACCGGTATGCAGCCAGCCCTGGCGATCGATCGCGTTGGCCGTCGCGCCGGGATTGTTGAAATAGCCTTTCATCACCGAATAGCCGCGTGCGCAGATCTCGCCGGGTCGACCTGTCGGGACCGTGATCCCGGTTTCGGGATTGACGATCTTGACTTCGCAATGGGGCAGCGGACGGCCGACCGTCAGCACCCCGTCTTCCAGCGGATCGTCGGGAGCGGTATGCGTCACATAGGGCGAAGCCTCGGTCTGGCCGTAGCCGATGACGACCGGTGCTCCTATTTTCTTTCGAACACGGCGGACCAGGTCGGATGAAACCGGCGCGCCACCCGTGGCCACCAGCCGCACCGATGACAGATCGTAGCTCATCGCGTCCAGCTCGTTCAGCATGGCGACGAGCATGGTCGGCACGCCCAGCATGCCGGTGCCCCGCTCCTGTTCGATCAGGTTCAGGATCAGCGTGGCGTCGAAGCCCGGCGCAATGACATGGGCGCCTCCGGTCTGCAGCGCACCTAGCGTCACCAGCCCGCAACCAGCGGTGTGAAACAGCGGCATCGGATTGACCCAGACGTCATTCGGCGTCGCCCCGATGCACCCGGCGAAGAACCGCGCATTGTTGGCCAAGCCGCGATGGGTCAACAGCGCGCCTTTTGGAAAGCCGGTGGTTCCGGAAGTGTATTGGATCTGCGCGATATCGCCCGGCGCGACCGCCGGCAGATCGCTTCGCGCGGCCGGCGCCATCGTCGCCGCTGGCCAGTCGCCGAGTTCGGCGACATGACGCAGCGAGGGCAGCGAGGGGCGGATGCCGTCGACGATCGCCATGAAATCGCGGCCGCGATAGTGGCGAGTGATAAAAAGCCCCGCGGCCTCCGACTGCTTCAGAACATAGGTCAGTTCCTTGGCCTGATAGGCGGGATTGACGGTCACCAGCGTCAGGCCGGCCAAGGGGGCGCCGAATTCCAGCACAATCCATTCCGGGGAATTTGGCGCCCATACCGCGACGTGCTCCCCGGGATAGAAGTGGGTCAGCAACAGGCGAGCCACATGCTCGGCATCCTGCAACAATTCGGCAAAGGTCCAGCGCCTGCGCTCGGCCTCCGTCGCGGCGCCTTCGACCAAAGCGATCCGGGGCCCCCAATCGGTGACCGCGCGCCGCAGCGCGTCGCCGACGGTGCCTTCGCGCACCGGCTCCGATTGATCGCCGAAATGGTGAGAAATTGAAATTTCTGTGCCTCGGATCATCCGACCGCTCCTTGCCGACAACATCCAGCCGGGATCGGATATGACGATCTGACGTTACGGTTTGATTGCCTGTGGCGGCGGTGTGTTACATCCGTAACCTGGATCCCGGTTAAGGGATCAAATCGGGGCGAGCGACAACGCGGCACCCGCGAGGCGCTGTTACCCCACCGGGGCGCTGGCGGCTTTCGATCTTTGCTTTTTCGGCGGAAGGTCCGCGCCGTATCGCTCGGACCACGCCAGCAATGCCTGGAAAACCGGCTCCAGCGCATAGGCGGCTTCGGTCAATTCATATTCCACCCGGGGCGGGATCTCGGCATAGGCCGTCCGCACCACCAAGCCACTATGGGCGAGTTCACGTAATTGAGCCGTCAGCATGTGTTGCGTGATGGCGGGCAGCGACCGCCGCAGCTCGCCGAACCGGCGCGGACCATCCACCAGGGCACAGACAATCTCGATCTTCCATTTGCCGACGATGGCGTTTATCGCGTTCTGGAATTTCGACACATCCACGCTGCTTGGTGCGCAGGAGTCGGCGCAGGCGCAATCATCGATGGGCGGGTCGACAGTATGGTTTTCCATGCCAGGTATCCGTTTTCATCCTACTTGAAGTAAGCCATGTAACACGCATTTCCATACCGCGAGGATCACGGAAAACGCATCGGGCCTGCGATTTGATGCGCGGGCGCCAGACGATCGATGAGGAGCGGGTATGGGTACGGTTCTGGTGACGGGCGGAACGGGTTTTGTCGGCGGCTGGTGCATCGTCGAGCTTCTGAAACGCGGCTATACGGTGCGGACGACTGTGCGCAGCCTGGCACGGGAGCCGGCGGTTCGCGCGGCCGTCGCCGCCATCACCGATCCCGGCGATCGCCTGACATTCTTCGTCGCCGACCTGAACAGCGACGAGGGCTGGGATGCCGCCGTATCCGGCTGCGACTATGTGCTCCATGTCGCCTCGCCACTTGGCGCGGACGCCCCCAGCGATCCGAATGTCCTGATTGCGCCCGCGCGCGACGGCGCGCTGCGGGTGCTGCGCGCCGCCACCGCCGCCGGGGTCGGGCGCGTCGTGATGACCTCATCCACGGCCGCCGCGAGTTCACCGCCGCAGGGACCGGACACCATCAATGATGAGACCATGTGGACCGACCCGAACGCGCCGAAGCTCACAGCCTACCGGCAGTCGAAGGCGCTTGCGGAGCGGGCGGCCTGGGATTTCATCATCAAAGATGCTGGCTCGACCACGCTGACCACGATCCTTCCCAGCGCGGTGCTCGGCCCGGTCCTGACGATGGAGAACCTCGGTTCGGTGCAAGTGATCGGACGCCTCCTCGACGGCCGGGTTCCCGGTAATCCGCGCCTGGGATTCAGCATCGTCGATGTCCGCGATGTCGCCGATATCCACATCCGCGCCATGACGTCGCCGCAAGCCGCCGGACAGCGCTTCATCGCGGCCGGCGACTTCATGTGGATGGCGGACATTTCGAAGACCTTGCGCGCGAACCTTGGCGAGCAGGCCAGACGGGTTCCGACCCGCGCGTTGCCGGACTTCATGCTTCGGCTCGCTTCGCTGTTCGATCGGTCGCTCACGGCTGTGACGCCGGGTCTTGGGCAAAAGCGCCGCTTTACGTCGGAAAAAGCGCGGCGCCTGCTCGACTGGACGCCGCGCCCCGCCGCAACAACGGTCATTGATTGCGCCAACAGCCTGATCGCGGGCAAAGCGGCTTAAGCTTTTCCTGTTCGGCTTGGCGGACGGCGGCTACGATCCCGAGAATTACACCCGATAACCTGGGATGGAGCCAATGCAGCCACGTGTGAGAGCGCGATGAGCGAGACGGTCGTGGACGACATCGTGGCGGTGCTGCCGCCGCTGCTGCAATCGCTCGAAGCGCTCGGTTTCATCGCCCGTCATTTCCATCCGCCGGCTTTCGATGCGGTGCTGGAGGCCGCCGGCACGCCGGATCAGGCGCTGCGGGCGGTCCGGCCGCGACTGGCCGATTGGCCGGCGGAGTCTGCCGACCTGCAGGTCGCGCTGCAGACCGCGAGCGATGCGGCACTCGCCGCGTTCGAGGGCCTGCGCGCCGTGCAACGTGGCGACGGGGAGCTGATCGACGTGTTCCGCGCGTTGCGCCATGCGACCCGCGCTCAGGAAGCGCTGTATCCGCTCAATGCCCGGTTTCCGCCGGTGTCCGAGTTCTTCCTCGATCCGACCCTGCGCGAAGATCCCGGCCTGCTGGCGCGTCTCGCCGAACCGGCAAATCCGGACACCGGCATCTTTCACGACGCCAACGAGCCCGGCGGCCGCGGCGGCTTCTCGCTCTACGTGCCGGAATATTACACGCCCGACCGCGCCTGGCCGCTGGTGATGGCGCTGCATGGCGGCAGCGGCAATGGCCGCGGCTTCGCGCATAGCGCAGCCAGCTACACAGGAAACCGCCGCCCTTGCCGCAGCCGCCAAGCAGCGCCATCACCAGCGGCCAGGCGCGGTCGGGGGTGTAAAATTACGGCACGTAGATCGAGAAGCCGCCGCGGCGGCCGGGTTCATTGGCCTCGTGCAGGATACCGGTGTCCGGATTCGCCGGTGCCGCGAGACGCGCCAGCAACGCCGGGTCTTCGCGCAAGGCGGGATCGGTGAAGAACTCGGAGACCGGCGGCAGCCGGGCGGCGAGCGGATACAGCGCTTCCTGCGCGCGCGGCGCATGCCGCAGCGCGCGGAACACGTCGATCAATTCTCCGTTGCCATGTTGCACCCCGCGCAAG
>JAQGJF010000339.1 GCA_028290765.1 Tardiphaga sp. | reverse complement strand
ATCAGGAAGCCACCGCCGATGCCGAACATCCCGGACACGAATCCGACCGCCGCGCCCATCGCCAGGATGAGCAGAACATTGACCGGAATGTCGGCGATCGGGAGATAGAGCTGCACGCGCGTTCGCTTCGGATTTTTGGGATTCTTTGGCCTTGAGAGCGGCCGGAGCCGCTCACGGCATGGATGTTCTTGCAGCGGCGCGGATCGCCGTGCCGCGCTTCTGCATAACCGAAATCGGGGGCTTGAGGGACTAAAGAATCCGCCACGGACGGGTTTTTTGCCGCAGCCCGTCGCGCAACTTTCAATGTGGTGAATAATTCAGACCAGAGCTTCGGTTCTGTTGAATCAGAACCGAAGCTCTAGATTCTTGTTTTGACGCGTTTTCTTCACGCGAACCGGTATCCACCCCGGATCAAGTCCGGGGCCGGCTTTCGCTTGAAAACGCTCTAACGGGCCGCCCGCTTGATCGCCGCGGGCTTGCCGGCGGTGCCTTTGGCATTGGCCTGGGCCGGGGCGCCGTCCCAGCCCCCGACGGGACTCGCCGCGTTGACGGCGTCGTCGGGCTGGCCTTCGGGCACGAAGGTCTGGATCGCGAGCTTGGCGGCCGCCAGCGACTGCGGGTCGAGACGTTTTGCCACGTCGTCGCGCTTATGGCCGGCATCGGTGTCGCCCTGGGCGGCGGCAAGGCTGAACCATTTGAACGATTCGGCCAGATTCTGTTCGACGCCGATGCCACGCGCGTAAAGGATGCCGAGATTGAACTGGCTGTCGGCGACCCCGCGATCCGCCGCCTTGCGGAACCATTGCGACGCGCTCTTGTAATTAGCGCCCTTGGTACCGCCGTCGGCATCCAGCACGGCAAGGTTGTGCATCGCCTTGGCATTGCCGCGTTCGGCCGCCTGCATGTAATAGCGCCGGGCGGTGTCGAGATCCTTCTTCATGCCAAGGCCCTTTTCGTAAAGGGTCCCCAGCCGGAACATCGCCGGTACCACGCCGGCTTGCGCGGCGCGGTCATACCATTTAGCCGCCTCTTCGTACCCGACATTGACGCCTTTGCCCTCGGCGTAGCGAACGCCGATCTCATAGGCGGCCGATGCATCGCCCCTGAGGGCGGCGGCGCGCAGCGCCGGTCCGCCGATGGCATCGGGCAATCGCTCCGCAGCCGGGACCGGCACCATTGTGAGCTTGTGGTTGCTGGCCGGCAGGGTCGGCGGGGCGCTGGCCTGCGGCGCCGGAATGGTGCCGGTAACGTCGGATGCCGGCGCGGCGGGCGCCGGAACCGGCGGCGCGGCGGCCGGAGCATTGTCGGCGGGCGGCACGCTGGTCGCCGGCGCGGGCGCAATCAGGGACTGCCGGCCGATCGGGGTCGGCGACGTCATCGAAGGCTGTGCGGGCGCCGGCGCCGCGGGCTTGACCTCGCTGGCGGGCGGCGGTGCCATGGCCGGTGACGGGGCTTCGCCCGATGTTTCGCTGATCGCCGGCGGCGTCGACCACCCGTCGAGCAGCGTCATCGCCATCTTGAACGTGCCGAGCACGATCACGACGACGCTGGCGCCGACCAGAAGCGAACGGATTTTCGAGGTAATCGTCGAGGCTTCTTTCGCCGCGCCGTCCTTGGCTTCGCCGGGCTTGGCGGCGCGTTGCGCCTTGTCGGCGGCGGGAGCCGCGGCCGCTGCCTGGGCTGCGCGCCGTGCGGCGGCAATGAAATTCGAGGTGCTGACCGGTTCGCGCGATCCGGCGGTAATTTCGCTGATGGCATCTTCCGAGGCGGCGATGCGTTCGGACGGCGACGCCACGCGGCCGTGCGGCCGGGTACCCGGCTCGAGCGGATGATCGGGCGGCAGTTCGGGATCGATCGCGGCGCGTGACAGCTGTGCGCGCAGCTCGGCGGCTTGCACGGTTTTGACGCGCGGTTCAGGCGCCACATGCGGATCGCTGATGGTCTTCGGTAGGGCGGGGGGCTCGGCGGCCGGCGCTCCGAACTGGCGCGGTGCCGCGGCGAATTGCGCCGCGGCGGGATTCGGCAATTCGGGCCGTTGTTGCGGCTGAGCGGCAGGCTGCACCGGCGGTGCGGCACGAGGCGCCGCGGCTTGCGGCGGCACCGCCTGTGCTATCGCAGCCTGCGGTGCCACGGGCGCGGAGCGGACCGTACGCAGATCGCCTTCGATCATCGCGAGGCGATCGACCACATGCCCCAGCGTATTGTGCACGACTTCGAGCGAGTCCTGGGTATGACGATCGGTTTCCGACTGGCTGAAGCGCATGTCGGACAATTCGCGCTTGATGGTATCGACCAGGCCGTTGTCGAGTGGTGCAACCGCGCTCCGTCCGGTGTCGGCCAGCGCCGCGAAACTGGATTGCTGCCGCTCCAGATGGCGCAGGATGTCCTGCAAGCCTTCTTCGACCCGGCCGAGATTGCCCGAGCGATTGTCCGAGGCGGAGGTTTCCAGGCGTTCCAGCAGATATGCAACGCGTTGTTCGAGATGCGCGAAGGCGGACGAATTATCGTTGCCGACCGGAAGATGGTCGAGACGGTCGGACAGCGCCCGCAGTGCGTTTTCGAGATGGTCGGAATGATCGCTGGCGGCGGGCCGTTCACGGTTTTCCAACGTCGAGGTCAGCACGGCGATGCGCTGCTCGAGTGCCGCGAAGCTGTCGCCAAAGCCGTCGGATCGGGCCAGTTGATCGACCTTGGACGACAGCGTCTGCAGATCGTCGCTGAGCCGGGCCAGGGTGTCGTTGGACGCGACGTTGGAGACGATCGCCCGCAGTGCGGCGATCGCGTCTTCGAGTTTATGGAGCGTGCCGGGATCGTCGCTGGTGCGCACGATCAGATCGATCTTGCCGCCAAGATTGCGGATGGCGTCGTCGAAGCCGGCCAATTGCTCCGCGGGCGTCAGCGAGCGCAGCGCCTGGTGAATTTCGCCGAGCGCGCGTTCGAGGCCGGCCACCGCCTGGCCGTCGATGCCGCTCTGGCGGGTGTCGTCGATCCGTCGCGACAGCGAACGGATTTCGTTTTCCATCGACTCGATGGCCCGCCGCGGCATCGCCTCGGTAATGGTCTGGCGAATCTCGGCCAGTTCGCCGCGAAACCCGGCGATCGACTGCTCGATCCCATCGGGGCGCTGCAGCGCTTCGATCTGGCTGGTGATCTTGAGGAGTTGCCGTTCCAGCCCGGAAATATCCGGAGCGGGCGGCGCCAAGGGTGCGATCGGCGGCGCGCTGCGCGGCGGCATCCGCGGCGCGGCGCCATCGAGTTCGTTCTGGCGCGCCGCGATTTCGGCGATCGCAAAATCCAGCGAACCGGGGTTGAGCGGCGGCGACGCGCTGTAGGGCGGCGTGTTGTAGGACGGAGTGTTGTAAACTTGGCTCGCGGCGCGTTCGACCCTGTCAGCTGTACGCTGCGGTTCCGGCGGCGGCGGTGGTTGTCGCGCCGGGGCGGGGCTGTTGATCTGCGCCAGCCGGGCGTCGAGACGTGAAATCGCATCGTTCAATTGCCGGGCGACGGCAGGCGGCTCGCTGCGGGCCGCGGGCTTTGAGATCTGTTCGATCTGGCGGGTGATGGAATCCAGTCGCTGGTGAATTTCCGCGACGTCGTGCGTGTTCTGGTGAGGAAGCGGGTTCGGCAACGGCGCGCGTGGATCCGGAGCCGCGCGAAAGTTCGGGGACGGATCGCCGATGGTGGAATTGAGCCAGTCTCCCAGAGACATGCCGGCACGGCGCGCAGCGGCCTCGGCCCGCTCGCGGACGGATGGTTCGATGCCCTCAACACTCCACGATACGCGCGAATTCATGCTTTCGTCCGGTTCGCAACCCTGGCGCTCCACCTGCGCCGTCAGCCTCGCCGCGCGTCCCTTGATCAAGACAATCGAATTCCGCGCGGGCCGTCTGCCTCGGAAATCGACTTTTTCGTGTTACGGTAAACAACGGGTTAAGGAGTTGGGCCGGCCGGCCTAAAAGTTAACCGCGGCTGGAACCGGCCGGTTTTGGCCGGTCGATCGTGGCTTGCGGGTGATCCAGTCATCGGGAGGCCAACCTTGACCTAGAGTGTGCTCTAGCTCGTAACAATCCAGCTCCTCGATTCGCAAGGAGCAGCCCATGACACCAGCCCAAAACAAGCAATTGGTCCAAACCCTCATGGAGGCCCGGTCGCGCCGGGATCCGGCGCCCTTCATCGCGGCCATGGCGGATGATTTCGTGTGGCGAATCATCGGCTCTACGACCTGGTCCGGCGCCTATGTCGGCAAGGCCGATGTCTGCGAGCGGCTGCTGAAGCCGCTGTATGAGCAGTTCACCGCACCTTCGAGCATTACGCCCACACGCATCCTGGCAGACGGGGATCACGTCGTCGTTGAGTGCCGCGGCGACGCCGAGACCATCTCGGGTCAGCGCTACGCCAACACGTATTGTTTCGTTATCCGCATGGCGGCAGGGCAACTGTGCGAGATGACGGAGTATATGGACACCGCACTCGTCGAACGCGTGCTGCAACCGCGCCCGGCCCGGTCATGAACGGGCGCCGGGTCAGCCATCAAGCGCTGCCCTTGGACCTCGCGGTGGCTGCTCGGGGCCGGATCGCCGCCGTCGCCGCGTTCTTTGTTCGAGAGACGCGCGCATGCGGCGTGACGGCGGGCCTCTCCCCGTTAGCGACCCACTCGTCGTAAAATTCGATCTTGGCGCCGATCAGCGCCAGCGCCTCGGTCCAGCGGGTGATGTTGTCTCGCACGCTGGCCTGGTGCTTCCCGAGCAGGGCACGACGTTGCTCCAGTGTGGCGCCCCCTTGTTTGACCAGTTCGGTGTATTCGCGCATCTGCGTGATCGACATGCCGGTACAGCGCAGCCGTTCCATGAGATCGAGCCAGCCGACATGATATTCGCTGTAGGTTCGCCGCCCACCCTTGTCACGGACGACCCCTGGGATTAACCCCTGTGACTCGTACCAGCGGATCGTATGGATGCTACGTCCCGTCCGGCTCGCGACCTCTCCAATGTGAAGGTCCTGTCGCATATTCCGTTCTCCGGATTTACTGAGCAGCTTGCCCAACACATTCGTTGCTGTACCGCAATATTTTGCCTAAACGAGGCGCTGTTTCCAAGCCCAGCCGAGAGGACGCCATGCCGAGCTACAAAGCCCCCCTGGAAGACGTCGGTTTCCTGCTCAACGACGTGTTCCAGTTCGACCGCTACAACAACCTGCCGGGCTTCAGCGACGCTTCCGCGGACATCCGCGAGGCGATCCTGGCCGAGGCCGCCAAGCTCTCTGAACAGGTCCTGCAGCCGCTCAACCGGGTCGGTGACCTCGAGGGCTGCACCCGGCATGACGATGGCCGGGTGACGACACCCAAGGGTTTCAAGCAGGCCTTCAAGCAAGTGGCCGAAGGCGGCTGGCTCGGGCTGTCGGCGCCGG
>JAQGJF010000838.1 GCA_028290765.1 Tardiphaga sp. | reverse complement strand
CTGCACCCCGCGGTAAAATTCCGGCAACCGGATCAGCGGGCCGGCGATCGAGGCGCGGCGCTGCGGCGCCTGCCCACCATCCATCGCCAGGCTGCGCAGCAGCGGCGGCGTTCCCCATAGCGAGGTGCCGAAGGCCTTGGTGCAGCGCTCGACTTCGGCAAATCCTATACCCGCCGAAGCGCGTTCGAGCAGCCGCCGCGACAGCGCGTCCTGCAGCGAGAAAAAAGCCAGCCGCCGCGCTTTGTTGCCGGATGCTGCTTTCAAGCCGGCGGCGACGAAGTTGCCGAAGGCGTCGGCGCTGCCTGCCGACAGGATCTGACTCATATGCGATGCGACGGTTTCGATGGATTCGGGCGCCTGCTGCGCCAGATCATCCATGGTGCGCCACCAGCGGGGAAGGGCGTCGTGGCCCAACAGGCGTCGCGCCACCGGATGCGCTGCGATCGTCGCGGTCGCCGCCGCTGCGCCGGCATGTCGACAGATGTCCGCAGCAGCACGGGCGGCGGCGATGATCGGTGCGATGCCTTCCGCGGCTGGCTGGCTCCTGCTGAGATTCCAGGTCGTGATGAGACAGGACGGCCCGGCGTTGACGTCGGCGAGATCGAGCACGGCTTCCGCCCAGGCCTCCAGATCGTCGGGCTTAAAGCGCACGGCGAGATGATCGAAGGTCGCGCTGAACAGCGGCCGCAGGTTTTCGCGCGCTTGCATCAGCCGGTGCAGCCGATCCGCGGCGCTGGCCGGTCGTGGCAGTGTCAGCAGTGACGCCGAAGCGGCTTCGGTGTTCACGGCAGGCAGGCCTCGATCGCGGCGCTCAGCGCTTCGCGGATGTCGGGGTTATCCGTGATCGGCAGCACGATGCTGGAGCGCACCGCCGTTGGCAGCGGCAGTCCCGCGCGCACCAGCCGGCCGGCATGGATCAGCATCCGGGTCGAGGCGCCCTCGTCGAGACCGTGTCCTTGCAGGTTGCGCGAACGCTCGCCGATGCTGACCAGTATAGCGGCGAGCTTGTCGTCGGTGCCGGCTTCGCGCGCCACGATGGCCGCCTCGAGGGCAGGCGAGGGATAGTTGAAATCGATCGCGAGAAAACGCTGCTTGGTGGATTCCTTGAGGTCCTTCACGGCGCTCTGGTAGCCCGGATTGTAGGAAATCGTGAGCTGAAAATCGGCGTGGGCGGCGACGATCTCGTTGTGCTTTTCCAGCGCCAGGATGCGCCGCGCATCGGTCAAGGGATGGATCACGACGGTGGTGTCCTGGCGCGCCTCGACGATCTCGTCGAGATAGCAGATGGCGCCGTGGCGGACCGCCAGGGTCAGCGGACCGTCATGCCAGACCGTGCCGGCGGGCTCGAGCAGATAGCGCCCGGCGAGGTCGGAGGCGGTCATGTCCTCGTGAGCGGCCACCGTGATCAGCGGCTTGCCGAGGCGCCAGGCCATGTGTTCGACGAAGCGGGTCTTGCCGCAGCCGGTCGGCCCCTTCAGCATCACCGGCAGCCGTTCGGCAAATGCCGCCGCAAAGATCGCGATCTCGTCGCCGACCGGCTGGTAAAAGGGTTCCATCGCGACGAGGTAGGCGTTGAGGTTCATGCGGGTCTCCACGGTTGGTGCGTGGGGAGGGCGACCTCAACGGCAGCGGCCTCCACCCCTTTCGCGGGCAGGTTTTGGCCGGCATCGCCTATGGCACGCTGCAGCATCGGAGCGCGCAAACAGGCGCCGAAACGGCGCCTCGGGGTCAGTAGACCCGGAAAGTGGGGGTCGTACAAGCCCGGTCTGGCGGGCGGGGAAAGACTGCGCGGATTCGGGGTGGAAAGGCCGGCCGGAGCCCGCCGGGATGCCCTGTTTTGTGCCCGGCCAATGGGTTGAGGCCGGCACCATGGCGTGATAGTGCATCGCCACCACGCGGGTGTAGCTCAATGGTAGAGCAGCAGCCTTCCAAGCTGAATACGAGGGTTCGATTCCCTTCACCCGCTCCATTTGTTTTCAGTGGCTTAGTTCGAATCCTCAGATTTCATTCCGACAACCATTCTGGCGACACGGCGGACTACCGATCTGAATTCGTCGGGTTTTTCAGTCTAGCGAAATGACGTTATCGCCACGGCAACTGATCGCACTCCCTCACGCACGGAGCTATTCATGCGATCTCCTTAGGTAAACTATGGATCAAGCGGCACTGCGGAGGTCGCGAAGGACGAAGCGAGCCGCCTGCAGCGGGCAAGCCATGGCCTGTCCTTCGACGTAGCCTCAGGGCAGCCGCGCCAACGCGACGATCTAAATGGCGCTCCATGGAAAGCGGTTGGCATATCTGCAAATATTGTCGTCCAGTCGAACTTCTAGCGATCGACGAACAAGCTCGACAACCACGAAGGACAAAGCCAAGAGGTCAGTTGTCGATTTCGAACAGCAGTTTTCCGGCAAGCTCGGGATGATCTCGGTTCGTGCGCTCGATCTGACTGATGAACACGCGTCTTGCGTTGGCTTCTATCAGATCCGGCAGCGCACCGAGTTCATGTTCTCTCGTCGCCAGACTGATGCGGCGCGTCATCGCGGGAGTGCTCAGCGGTCGGATTGAGACCTGGTGCCGTTCCGGTGTGACGCGAAGCAGCAAGACCGAAGGCACCAGTGCCCAGCCGAAACCATAGGCGACCATCATCAAAACACCGTCCAGACTGCCCAAGGTGCAGGTCCGGGGAATGTCGATTTTCAGCCGCGAAAAATAGGTTGACGTCATCTTGCCGAAGCCTGAATTCGCATGCGCGCCGACAAACGGCACGGTGGCTGCCAGTTCCTGCAGGCTGAGGTGGCTCAGCCGGGGCGGTGTTGCAAGAACGACGGACTCTTTTAGAAGTTGCCGTTTGACGGCGCCCGGCCTTGGTTCGTTGTCTTCGAGCACGATCAGTGCCGAAAGCTCGCGCGCATAAAATCGTTTCCACAGTTCGTTGTTGCTGCCGCTGACGATCGTCCATGTTGCGGCGTTTGCCGCGAGCTCCTGTATCAGTTGACCGGCGAACCAGGTTCCCAGCGTTTCGATGATGCCAATGCCAAGATGGGCGTGTCTGACCAGTCCCTTGGTCCGGAGTTCGTGGTTGATGCCGGCAGCATCACCGAGCAATTTCTGCCCACGTTGGAAAAGCTGGTTTCCGAGAACCGTCATTTTCAACGGCCTCACACTTCGGTCGAACAGCGTGACGCCCAGCCTGCGCTCCATCCGCCTGACGGTATGGGAAATCGCAGATTCCGTTACGCCCATTCGCTTGGCGGCGTCGGTCATGCTGCCGGTTTCGCAGACTGTGACGAAGGCCTCCAAATCCGCGAGGTCGTATTCCCGGTCATGCTGCATTTTTTCTACCGTCCAAAATATAGGCAATTTGAGGAATAACTATGCATATAAAATGAATATTTTTCAATATAGGATGTTCATTTCATACCAACAGAGGCGTTCTAACTCTGAATTCTTAAATACCAGGATGCCGTGAAATAGTATTAATTAAATATAATCAATAAGTTACGGAATATGGTGCCATCACTATTGCCTCTTGGTTCGTATATCCGCCGCGGACGGCATCGATCAAACTATGAATTATTATCTTTTAAATGAGAGCAGGTCGGCTCACTCTCGTTTCGGGATATTCCACCCGATCGAGATTCACGAAAGACAGAGACCGCTCCATTGATAACCGTTAGGCCTGCCCCCGTTCACGACACGCTCCTCTTCTCGCAAGCTTGCGACGATCTGGACGCCCTCGACGCCCACATCGCTTTTCTGGGTATTCCCTTTGGTGCCGCTTACGATCAGTTCGCGGTGTCGAGCGAACAATCGAAAGGACCGGACGCCATTCGCAGAGCGACCGACCGCATTGTGCGTGGTCTTGACCACTACGATTTCGATCTCGGCGGGACGCTTCTTGATGGTCAGCCGGTGCGCATGGCGGATTGCGGCAATGTGGCCGGCCATCCGTCCGATCCGCGGATTCATCAGAACAATGCCGAGCAGGCGGTGCGCAAGATCCTGAAGGCTGGCGCCATGCCGATCATTCTGGGTGGTGATCACAGCACGCCGATTCCGATCTTCAAGGCGCTTGCTGAACTGGGCAAGCCGGTAACCCTCATTCAGATCGATGCCCATCTCGACTGGCGGCAGGAAATCAACGGCGAAGTCGAAGGGCTTTCCAGTCCGATTCGCCGCGCATCGGAAATGGCCCATATCGGCGAGATCTTCCAGATCGGCTTGCGGGGATCCGGTAGCGCGCGGACGGAGGAGTATGAGGCGGCGTTGGCCTATGGCTCACATCTGATCCCCGCCAGGGAAGTGCACGATAAAGGCATGGCGGCCATACTCGACCGCATCCCCGACGGGGCCAACTATTATCTGACCGTCGATGCCGACGGCATGGACCCGTCGCTGATGCCGGCCGTGCTGGGGCCGGCCTTCGGTGGACTGCTCTACCCGCAGATGCTGACGCTCATCCACGGTCTGGTCAAAAAAGGCCGTGTGCTCGGCATGGACATCGTCGAGATCGCTCCAGAGCGCGATCAGAACCGTCGCACCGTGATCGCCGCGGGCCGCTTCATCTTCAATCTGATCGGTGCCGCCGTTCGGGCGAACTACTTCAAACCGGAATAAGACAGACAAATCCCCTGGAGGGAACGAATGAGCATCGCTGCATTTGTAAGAACGACCAGTATCATAGTGTCCACGATCTGCCTGCCGGTCATCGCCTCTGCCGGTCCGGTCATGGACAAGATCCGCGAAACCGGAAAGGTGACGGTTGCCACCGAGGCGTCCTATCCCCCCTTCGAATTCATGCAGGACGGAAAGATCGTCGGTTACGGCAAGGATCTGTTGACCGAGGTCATCGCTGCGCTTTCCAGGAAAGTGGGCCGGGACGTCACGCTGGAACAGCTCGATTTGCCGTTCCAGGGCATCTTGCCGGGCCTGAGCGCAGGCCAGTTCGACTTCGTGGCCACCTCCGTCGGCATCAATGCCGAGCGCGCTAAGCGCTACGCATATACCCGTCCGATGGCGATATCGGTTCAGACCGTGATGATAAGAGCGGCCGATGTCAATATTCTCAAGACGCCGCAGGATCTCAACGGCAAGGTTCTCGGCACGCAGATGGCATCTGCGAGCGAGCCCGTCGCACGTGGTTTCGATGCAAAGATGAAGGCGGAAGGGAAACCCGGCTTCTCCGAGTTGAAGCTGCTGACCTCCTATCCCGAGACCTATGTCGCGCTGGCGAACGGCTCTATCGATGCGGTTCTGCAGTCGGGCCCCGCTCTTGCCGTGCTGGTAAAGGCACGCCCCGGGGTTTTCCACCTGATGGGGCCGCTGACGGACCAGAAGAGCTTCCTCGCATGGGTGACGCGTCCGGCAGACGAGGATCTCAGGCAGTTGATCAACGCTGTCTTTTCCGGCCTGAACAAGGGCGGAAAAATGGGTGAACTCCAGGAAAAATGGTTCGGTTTCAAGATGGAAACACCCGACCAGGGATATTTGCCGGAAGGTGCCCTGTAGCGCATATCCATCGGCAGACGATAAGCCGCGCCTCTAGGGAGTTTCTTCAGATAAGTGTCGACAGCCTTTTGGGCGAACACAAACCATGCAATTCAGCTTTGAATTCATGATCGCGACGCTTCCCGCCCTCATCAGGGCGTCGGGTGTCACGATCAGGGTCTCGCTCATTACAATCGTGCTGTCACTATCGGTTGGCACCTTGCTGACCATTATTCGTGCCTTCAAGATCCCGATCATCAACAATGCGATCGGTCTCTACATCAGCTTCATCCGTGGCACGCCGCTGATGGTGCAGATCTTTCTGGCTTTCTACGCGCTACCTTCGCTTGGCATCCGGTTGGGCCCGATGACCGCCGGCATTCTGG
Source organism: Tardiphaga sp. (assembly GCA_028290765.1). The sequence goes on along the minus strand of JAQGJF010000838.1, from coordinate 21,964 downwards.
CGATCACGGTGAACAATGCGGCCTTCATGACGGAAATTTTTCGCGGTGCGCTGACCAGCATTCCTGCCGGCCAGATCGAGGCGGCCGCATCGCTCGGCCTGCAATCCCGCGCAATCTGGCTCCGGGTGATCCTGCCGCAACTCTACATGCGCTCACTGCCTGCCATCGTCAGCGAATGCACGATCGTGGTGAAGGGTACGGCACTGCTTGCGGTCATCACCGTGGTTGAGGTGTTCCGTACCGCCCAACAGATCGGATCAACCAGTTTCCGGCCTTTCGAAACCTTCGCTGCCGCCGGGTTGGTTTTTCTGGCACTCGGCCTTGTCATCAGCCAATTCGGCCTGTGGCTCGAGCGGCGCTATGCGCTGCGTCGCGGCGCATAGCGGGGAGCGGGGTCTATGTTCGATATCTCGGTCGTTACCAACAACTGGCAATACTTCGCGCACGGAATCTGGGTGACGGTTCGAGTTACGACTTCAGCCGCAATTCTTGGCTTCTGCATCGCGTTTGTCATCGCGCTGATGCGCACGTCCGCTCTCCTGCCGCTGCGGATTGCCGCCGGCGCCTACGTGGAAGTGTTGCGCAACATCCCTTTCATCATTCTGCTCTTCATCTTCTTCTACGGACTGCCTTTTGCGGGGATCCGCATACCGGAGCAATTGGCGGGCACGATCGCGCTGGCGATGTTCTCCTCGGCCTATTATGGGGAAATCCTGCGCGGAGCGATGGCGGCCGTTCCGCACGGTCAGGTCGAAGCGGCACGGGCGATGGGCTTCACCCACCCGCAGATCCTGCGCGATATTATCATACCGCAGATGTGGAAATTCGCGCTGCCGCCGATGGCGGGCACGACAACCATGGCTGTGAAGGAATCATCGATCCTCAGCACGATCACCGTTTCGGAGCTGACCTATCAGGGACTCATCGTGCAGGGCATGACCTTCGCCCCCTTCGAGGTGTTCTTTGCCGTGGCAGGCCTTTACTGGATTTTCACGGCGTTGCTTTCCTGGGGTTTCCGCAGGACGGAACGCGCGGTCGGGTCGCCCGAAATGGCGGCGGTTTTTCGCAGTCCGCTCGCGCGCGAATATCTTTCACTCGATCATCGGCGTTAGGACAATGAGTGCGCCCCTTCTTGCCATCGACGGCCTGAGCAAATCCTACGGCACCTTTCAGGCCATCAGGCGTGTTGATCTGCAAGTCTCCGAAGGAGACATCGTCGGCATCATCGGACGAAGCGGTTGCGGCAAGAGTTCACTGCTGCGCTGTATCAATGGCCTTGAACGCATCGACGAGGGCACGGTTCGGCTCGATGGCAAGCTGATCGGACGCATCCCAACGGCCAATGGAGGTGCCCGCCATCAAAGCGAGCGCGAGTTGTCCCAACAGCGCCCGCAAATCGGATTCGTATTCCAGCAATTCAATCTCTGGCCCAACAAGACGGCGCTCGACAATGTAGCCTTGCCGCTGGTGCGGGTGCTCGGGCGCGGCTGGCGCGAAGCGCGCCAGACCGCCGCGGAAATACTTGGGCAGCTCGGACTGGAGGCGCGCATCAACTCCCATCCTGGAGAGCTGTCCGGCGGCCAGCAGCAGCGCGTGTCCATTGCGCGCGCCCTGGTCATGAAACCTCGCCTCATGCTGCTCGACGAGCCGACCTCGGCGCTTGACCCGGAACTGGTCCGCGATGTTCTTGCGGTTCTGCAGGATCTCGTAGCGCAGGGCATGACGATGATCTGCGTCACACACGAATTGGGCTTCATTCGTGCCTTCGGCACCCGCCTCATCTTCATGGACAAGGGAGAAATCGTGGAGGATGGTACGCCGGACCAATTGCTGACGCAACCTTCGTCCGCGCGGCTTCAAAGCCTGCTTGGATTGATCACTCACTAAACGCATCTGACAGGCTGTTGAAGAAGTCGCCATAAGCAAGCCATGAACCTGGCTCTCGATGCGTTTCAGAGCCTTTGAGTTGCAAGGAAATGAACGCTCAGGCGGCGACCGCCATTCCGACAAAAAGAAATTCCGTAGTGATCTCAATCGTCCAAAGACCTGAAAAATGTCGGAACGGCTCTTGAAAACATTGCGAAAAATCTGGAGACCCCCCAAGCTGAATACGAGGGTTCGATTCCCTTCACCCGCTCCAAACAATTCAATGGTTTAGGACGAATCTTCAGATTTCATTCTGACAATCAGGCTGAACACCGTTCCAATTTTCGCCGGTGTTATCAGTCCCGGGAACGATTTGTAGCAGTGATGCCTGCGATCAGTTCACCGCACCAACCTCTGCCGCTCTTTCGCTTCCGTTCTTGCGCTTCCGTTCTTGCGCAATCACCGCCGATCGCCGTCTATTGACCTCCCGACCGAAGCTTTGGAAATGCTAGCTTCGGGCGCGCGGAACAAAAGGACGATGGAAATGGCACGGGGTCGAAAGAGCGCTTCGGAGCGCCGGGCGCTTATGGGCGGCGCTCCGCGCGAGAAGTTGCGCAAGCTTCCCGACAAGCCCGCTGGGATACGAGTTGTGACATCAGCCGGATCGCGAGCGAATTCCGATATGGCGGATGATGCACGGCAGCGTCTCGAGGAACTGATCGTTACCCTCGAATTGAAGCCAGGCACGGTTTGGTCCGAAACCGAACTCAGCGAGAGCTTGAACCTCGGCCGTACACCAGTGAGGGAGGCCCTGAAGCGCCTGGAGATCGAGCATCTGGTCGAGATAATTCCCCGCAACGGCGCCAGAATCACCGAGATCGACGTGATGCAGCAGCTTCTTATGCTTGAAATGCGCAGGGAGCTCGAGCGGCTCATCGCGACGTCCGCCGCCCGCCGGGCCGAGGACGACGAACGAAAGAAATGCATCGAGATCGCGCGCCACTTCGAGGGGATGCAAGATATCGGCGCCATTGAATATCTGCGCTATCATTACGAAGCCAGGAGATTTCTGACGGAATGCGCGCGCAATCCCTTCGTCGCGAGCGCAATCGTGCCATGCCATGCGATGTCGCGCAGGTTTTATTATCTGCACCATCGGGTAATGCATGACGTGCCGGTTGCCGCAAAGCACCATGCGGCAATTTTCGACGCGGTGGCGCGGGGCGACGAAAAGAGGGCGGCGAGCGCCTCCGATGCCCTCATGGACTACGCCGCAGACATTACCCGACGGACCGTCTTGACCCGAAACTGAATTCCAGCCGGAAAAGCCGCCAGAAGCGGGCGGTTGACTCCGTCGTTATTTGTAACATATCATAAAAACATTACAAATAAGATGCGGCGTTTCCGGCGATGCTGGAGTTGGCGCGCCCAGTGGGATGGACATTCAGGGAGTGGGAGAAGTGGCGGATGTGGCGCGCCATGAAGCGGAGCTGGGAGATGTCCGCATTCACGATGTGACGGCGGGTTCGGGACCGCCGATCGAAACTGGAGGAACTATGGCGAACATCGTCCTTGTGGCTGGGGGGTGGCATGGTGGATGGGCCTACGCATCGATCGCCCGCCAATTGCGCGCGCGCGGCAACGAGGTTTTCACGCCGACGCTGACGGGTTTGGGGGAGAGAGCTCATCTCACCAGTGCTTGCCCCAATCTTGATACCCATATCGAGGATATAGCAAACGTCCTTCGCTTCGAAGATCTGAAGAACGTCATCCTTTGCGGTCACAGCTACGCGGGCATGGTTATCAGCGGCGTTGCCGATAGGCTTTCCGAACGTGTTTCCGCTCTCGTTTACATTGATGCCTTCGTGCCGGAAGATGGCGCATCTTGGTGGGATCTTGCTGGAGACCACTACCGTCGGGTCGCACTAGAAAGGTCCGGAGCAGATGGTCTTCGCGTCGCGCCGCCGGTGCATCTCGATCCGCGGTGCACGCCACATCCGCTTGCCTCGTTCCGCCAGACGATACACCTGAGTGGCAAATGGCGGAGCGTGAAGGAGAAGGTCTTCATTTACACCACGAAATGGGATCGCCCTTCTCCCTTAACTTCGATATACGAGGCTCTGCTCAAGGATCCCGACTGGACGGTTAAGGCGCTGCCTTGTGGTCACAACGTGATGGTACAGGCGCCGGAGCAGCTTCTCGCTGTGATCGCGGACTTGAAGGCGATCCGACGTGTCGGAATCCCTGGATTTGTTTGCGACTAATTTCAGCCGCATTGCGGGACGTATGCGGTGGTGAGGAGGCGACTTGGACTGGTAACCGCCAGGAATGAGCATGGGTTGGCGCCATTCTGACAAAGAGAAATTCCGTAGTGACCTCAAGGGGTCAAAAAGCTGAAAAATGTCAGAACGGTTCTTCAAAACACTAGAAGATTTCACGACTTCCAAGCTGAATACGAGGGTTCGATTCCCTTCACTCGCTCCAGTTGTTCTGTTATCGGCCGCAACTTTTCGCAAACAGCCTGAGTAACAAGGGCACCTCATTCGCCCAGAACCAGGCTCCCGAGCGCCGGCCGCGATGCACGCCGATGTCTTCGGCGCGAAAGATACAGCACAAAACCGGTGACCACGAACAGCGGCATCAGGGCTGCGGCCACCATGAACAGCAGCTTGCCCGGCCATCCAAATATGCTGCCGCGGTGAATGTCGAGTACGCTCGCAAGGATTCGCTCGCCAGTTGTCTTATCCGCGTAGATCTCCGACGACACCAGCCGGCCGGTGACGGCATCGATTCGGAATTCGTCGCGCGCGCCATCATGCGACGCATCTCGCGCCCAGGACCGGATTCGCACGACGGTCCCCGTGCCGGCCGGCAGCGTCAGTTGGGCCGTTGCGAAACGGTTGCCTTGTTCGTGCAGGAACGCGGACCAGGCACGATCGAGTGCAAGAGGCCTGGCATCGGCTGCGCCAACGCCTCGCGGCGATTTTGGCTGCATCGGCACAGCGACAGTTGAAGGACGCGACAGCAGCCAAATGGCGCCGCTTTTGTACCAGTCGAACGAATACCACAGGCCGGTGAGCGCCATCACCAGATAGACCACCAGCACCCAGGTGCCAGCTACAGAGTGCAGCGATCTCTGGAATCCGCGACCGCGCAATGCCAGATTTGGCTTCAGCCACATTCTCACGCTGTGGGCGCGGGGCCATCGCAGCACGATTCCGGAGATCAGCATCAAAATCAGGCCGATCGTCACCACGCCGTTGATCTGCCGGCCGTAGCCATTGGCATCGCCAGGCAACAGCAGCCAGCGATGCAGTTTGCGGACGGTGGCGAAAAAGGCCTCGCCCCGTGGCGTGCCGAGTATGTGCGCATCATGCGGATCTACATAGACCGAGGACGGCCGCGAGCCGCCCTCGTTGCGGGCAAACCGGACGCGCACCGCCGCGGACGGATCGCTTGCCATCGTCACGGCCGAAACCTTGCCAAAATCCTGGGTGGCCTGCAGTCGCGCGATCAGCTCATCCGGCGTCAGCATCGGCGCTGAGCGGGCCTCGACCCGCATTATCCCGGCATTCAGGCTGGCCCCGATTTCATCCTCGAAGCTCATCGTCGCCCCGGTTATTCCGACCAAGGCCACCACCAGCGAGATCGCAAGGCCAATGATGGAATGGACCTGCAACAAGGAGGCCTTGATCGAGTACTTGCTCATGGACGAAAGGAACATGTCGCGGGGATCAGCACCGGAATCGGCGAGGCTTGTTGCAATCGCCGTCGATTCAACAGCGTCACCGGACAATACCGAAAAGATATTCGTCCTGCCACCCAACTCGGGCCTACGCAGTTTGTAATAGTTCTATATCAGGTGCGCCGGTTCTCAGACGTCACATCGACGACGCATACCACGAAGAATAATGCCAACTTCGTGGTGCATATCGAAATTTTATTTTCAGCTCGCGGCCTCATGACGAAACGTTGCACCGTTCTGGCGCAATGTAGCTCACTCGTCGAAGCCGACTTTCCTGATCAGGGCGATCGCAGCCTGCTGATGTGCGGCAATCCGATCGATTGGCAGGGCATCGGCCGGGAACGATCCGATCGCCACGAGGATAGGATCGCGGTCCGCCGCGGCAAGCACGGGATATTCCAGTTCGGCGGCGGCATAGATTCGTTGTGCCGCCGGCGTGACAAGAAATTCGAGGAATTTCAGCGCGGCGGCCGGGTGTGGTGCGTGCTTTGCAATGGCAGCGCCTGTCAGGTTCACATGACTGCCGCCGCCCTTGAACAGCGTCGGGACCGCCTTGATCGCCCACGCCCATCCGCTCCAGTCGCCGCCTTCCCGCCCGTCTCGCAGTTGCGCCAGCGCCACGGTATTGCCGATGCCGATTTCGCAGGTGCCCTGTGCGATCTCGCGGACCACGTCATTATCCTTGCTGGCCGGCCTGTGGACCAGATTGGCTTTCAGGCCGTTGAGCCAGGCCTCCGTCGGTCCCTCTCCATGATGAACAAGGTAAGCCGCGATCAGCGCGACGTTGTTCTGATGCAGCGGCGAGCGCATGCATAATTTGCCGCGCCATTTCGGATCGGCGAGATCTTCATAGTCGATCCCGGTGAGCGGGCTGTCTTTGCGCGCCATCACAATTCGCGGCCTAAGGGAAAGTGCAACCCATTGCGAATTACCGCCGCGCAAGTTCGGCGGCACGGCCTGATCGAGGAGCGGTGATGCGAAGGCCTGCGTCAATCCGTGACCAGAGAGCTGGGTGGTCTTGTCCAAGCCGATCGTCATCAAAACGTCCGCAGGCGGCGCGTCACTTTCCGATGTCAGGCGCTTGACCAGGCTGTCTTCGACAAAGACAAGCCTGACCTTGACGCCGCTTGCCTCCGTGAATGCCGCGATCACCGGCTCAACCAGATTTGCCTCTCTGGTCGAGTAAAGGGTGATCTCATCGGCGCGGCCTGCCGCCGTGCCGGCAACAAACGCGGAAGCCAGCGCAATCAGCAACCCGATGGCTTTTCGCGGCGCGCCCATCCTTAAAACTTTACCGTCGCCGACAGCGATACGCGTCGCGCGTCGCCCATTGCCACGAAGAACTGGCTCACCGCCGAGGGGTAGTACACATTGTCGAACAGGTTCTTGACGTTCAGTTGATAGATCACCGGCAGGGTCTCGTATTTGGTCTCGTAGGTGGCAAAGGCGTCGGCGACGACATAAGACGGCAGGACGAAGGTGTTCAGAGCGTCGCCTGGCCGGTCGCCGACATAATGCGCACCGGCGCCAACCCGAAGCCGGCCCGGCAAAGCCGTGCCGAAGTCGTAGACGAGATAAAGCGAACCCGTGTTCAGAGCCACGTTCTGCAGCGCCTTGCCAGTCAGGGTCGGGTCGTCGGTCACCCGCGCGTCGGTATAGGCATAGCTTCCGATCATGCTCCAGCTATCGGTCAGCTTTCCGGTGACGTCGACCTCGACGCCGCGTGACCGGACCTTGCCGGCGGTGCGATATTCAACAAGGCTGGTCGCGCTGTTGAGCTGCGATACCAGCACGTTCTTCTTGTCGATGTCATAGAGCGCCACCGTGCCGGAGAGGCGCTTGTTGATGTCGAACTTGACACCGGTCTCCCACGAGACGCCCTCTTCGGGCGCAATGTTGGAGCCAATCACGACACCGCCGGTGAGGGGCGCGATGGTCGAGGTCGGCTTTAGCGACTGCGTATAGCTCGCGTAGAGAGAAATCTGTTCGGTGAGTTTGAGGATGGCACCTCCGAGCGGGAGCGCCTTGTCGCCGGTGAGATTGGTGTTGGTGATGAACGGTCGCCCACGCCCTGCCAGTTGTTCGTATTCCATGTAACGCACGCCGCCGACCAGCGCGAGCCGGTTGGTCAGATGAAGCGTGTCCTGGAAGAACAGAGCCCGGTTGCCAAGTTTGTCGGTCTGGGCGCTGTCGCTGGCCGAGACCGTCGTGCCCGGCTGGAGCAGCCCATAGACCGGATTGTAAAGATTGAACACGTTGGGGGTCGCCTGCCGGATCAGGTCCTTGCGGTAGATCGTGCGATATTGGGCGTCGCCGCCGAAAAGCACGTCGTTGCGCATGTCGCCGAGCCAAAATCCGCCCTGCAGGTAGGACGTACCATAACTGACGTTGCTGAGCGAACCCTGGGTGCCGTCATTGCTGCGCGTCACGATGCCGGTGACAGGGTTGACCGCCGTGACGCGCAGCTGATTGGCGCTGAAGGTTTCGGTGTTGTAGCTGTAGGCCGCATACAGCTTCCAGTCCTCGTTGATCCGGTGATCGACCGAGGCCTGCATCAGGTCGGACGTCCCCCACATATTGTTGTAGGGCTCGTCGAGCCGGCGCGTCGCCGGAATCGCAAGCGGCTTGTTGGTGCGAGAGTCGAGCGCGGTGCCGCGGTCGAACGGATAAATGAAATCGCGATGCTCGTAGTTGAGCTGGACCGTGGTGTTGTCGCCATACCACGCCAGCGACGGCGCGATCAGCGTTTCGCGGTGACGCCCGAAATTGCGCCAGTAGTCCTCGTTGACGCCATAGGCGATAAAGCGATAGGCCAGACCGTCCTTGCCGATTGGGCCGGTGATATCGAAGGTGGCATCGCCGCCGTTCTTGGTGCCGTAGGTTGAGCCGAGCACGGTGATCGATCCGTGCTGATAGAGCTCCGGGCGCTTGCTGATCGTGTTGACGATGCCGCCGGGGTCCATGATGCCATACAGCAGCGAAGCAGGTCCTTTCAGCACCTCGACGCTTTCGACGGCTGGATTGAGGCTGCGGCCCTGAACCAGCGGCATGCCGTTGCGCATGATCGAGCCATCACGGTTATCGCCGAAGCCGCGCCTGATGATGGCGTCCTGGGTGCCGGCAAGCGTATTGGTCTGGGTGATGCCGCTGACATTGACGAGTGCGTCGTCGAGATTGCGCGGCAGTTGATCCGTCAGCACCTGCGCGGGTACGACGTTGACGGCCTGCGAGGTGTCGAGCGGCGAGGCGCCGGTGCGCAACGTGGTCGAACTCGGCATCGCGCGATAGCCGAGCTTGGCTTCATTCTGCGCTGCCGCTGCAGCGGCGGCGCGCTCTGACGGTGTTGGTTGCGCGGGCGCAACATTTCGATTTCGTTGGCGTGCTGCCGCCGCTTGAGTCCTCCGCACGGATGTCCCCGTTGCGCGCGCGGGCTTTCGCTTTTGCGTCGGCGCTTCCACCGTCACTGCAGGCAATGCAACGCTCGATTGCGCGCTTGCGATCGTTGTGGAAGAGGCGAGATCAGCCAGCAGGAATGCAGCGCCGATGAGCAAATACGCATGGCTCCTGCCGGCTCGATTTCGATGGTCTCTCACGAGCCGGCAATTTGCGATGATCGTCACTTCGATTCACTTCCATGCAGAAACAACATTTACTGCGGCCGCCTCTAGCAGCCGCCGCGAATAAAAAGAACACTGCTGGAATTGAATCTCTCTAAGAACTGGCGTGCTTCGCATCAACGGCTGCAAATCCATCACCACGGTGCATTCGTAAGCGGCGACCGCAGAAAAATCGGACAATTCGTGTGGGACCAACGCGCCTGATAGTTTCGTAGACGTCAGTCGTCTCCGGAAAGAGCAGGGCCAGGGACTATGGATCGTCAATAACGCCGTCGATGTCCCGGCTCAGGCGGTGGCCGGCGAAGATCATGAGGGCGTCCCCCGCCGAGCACCCAGTTCGGCGCAGGCTTGCCTTGCCGCTTGAGTTCGGCGAACCCCTACAGAGTGCGATCAAGCAGTTGGCGCCAATTGTCCAAGCAGGTTCTCCAGCGCGGGGTTGGCTTCGCCCGTGGCTTGTTTTATCTCGCGGTAGGCGGACGCCAGTTCGTGGGTCGGGATGCCGTGAAGCTTTGCGAACCTGAGGACGGGTTCTGGACGGACGTCGGTAAAGAAGGTGGCGACGTGCACCGCCCGTTGGCGGCTCTCGCCGGACGTCAGGGCGTCCACGGGCTCCTAATGGCCGCGAATTTCAAGGGTTTGCACCCCGAATGATCAACGCGCCTTCAAGGGACAAATCCGCGTTTGTGAGGGCTATCGCCGTTCCGGAACGGACGAATTTCCGCCTGAATCCGGGGCCTGCCCGGTACCTCTACGGGGCACCGGTGATCCGGCCCTGTTCCCCCTTGTCAGGCTGCCGCACTTCCGCGATGCTGTAGCGCAACACGGGGGTGTGATTCATGGGCGTAGAGCATGAGAGGCGCGGGTTTGGCGTCGCGTCGAAACCAGCCACCGGAAAGCAGAACGCGAGCGATAGATTTCACCCCGCGCGCTTCCCGGTCCAGCATCAGATCGAGGTCTTGCACCAGGACTTGGCTGCCTTCAACGACCGCATCAAAGAGCTGGAAAAGGAAGGCCATCAGGGCCACGCCGTGGAGGTTCTCAAGCGGCAGGCCTTGAGCATGGCCGGTCAGATCGACGAGCTGCGCTGTCTGCTGATCGTTCCGAAGACGCAGCCGTCGAACAAGGTGGGATCGTTTTCCGGGCGTCGGTAGTGGGTATAACCGCTGCGAATCCGCGACTTTAATCCAGCGACCGCAACAGGTTCGGCAGATCGGACAGCGCCGTAATGCGGTGATCCGGCTCCAGCCCGAATTCGTCCATCTGCATCCGGATTGCCTTGAACATCGTCAGCGGCGGCAGGACATCGTTGTTTTCGCACGCCTTGGCCATCGCTTCGGCGGTGACCCGCTCGATCCACGCCACCCGAAAGCCGAATGCCTTGGCGCCGCAGGCGTCGAACGGGTTCGATGACACGAACAGCACGTCGGCCGGCGATACGCCGAGGGTCCGTTCGACCAGCGCATAGGCCTCCGGACTCGGCTTGAACATTTTTCCGCGATCGATGCTGATGGTGGCGTCGAGCAGCTTGTCGAGGCCGGTGTTGGCCACCAGCGCCTGGAGCAGGTCGGTGCTGCCGTTCGACAGGATCGCAAGCTTGCGCTCCTTCATGGCCGACAACGCGGCCAGCGCGTCGGGATAGAGATCGAGATCCAGGTACTTGTCCATGATGCGCGCGAAGACGGCCGGATCGCTTTTCAATCCGAGACATCGCAGCGTGTAGGCGAGCGAGTCGCGGGTGATGACGGAGAAGTCCTCGTAGCGCCGCATCAGCGTCCGCAGCCAGGTGTATTCGAGCTGCTTGATGCGCCAGATCTGGGTGATGATTTCGCCGTAGCCGGGAAACGCCTGCTCGGTGATCGCGGCGACGGACTGGATATCGTAGAGCGTGCCATAGGCATCGAAGACGACGGCTTTGATGGTCAATGGGGCGGATCCTTGCTTCGAGGAGGCGAGGGAGCGACGACCCCGTCGGGGTGAGCCGACGGGTTAACCGTTGGAACGTTCAGGTGCAAACCTGAACGCGGCTGTGTTCATCAATTCTTCGAGCAGGGATCGTCACCGCCGGCGATGAACGGCATTGGCGATGCGAACGCCCGTGCCGGTTCAGCCGATCCACGACATGCCGCCGGCTTGAACGGCGCGACCGTGCCTGCGATACTTCGCGGCGCTCGGTCGATGTCTTTGTTCATCAAGGTATGGGAGCGAAACCATGGCTGGAAAATTCGTATTGTCGAAGGGGACAAGCGGTCAATTCCACTTCGTCCTGAAGGCGACCAACGGCGAAGTCATTTTGAGCAGCGAGTCCTACACCACCAAGGCCGCCGCGGAAGGCGGGATCGCCTCCGTCAAGGAGAACGCGCCGAAGGACGAGCGTTATGAACGAAAACTCGCCAAGAACGGCCAGCCGATGTTCAATCTCAAGGCTACCAACGGGCAGGTGGTCGGCACCAGCGAGATCTATTCTTCGGTGGCCGCGAGGGACGGCGGGATCGAATCCGTGAAGAAGAATGCGCCGGCGGCTTCCGCCGAAGACAACACGTGATCTGGCGACTGCAGCACGTCAACGTCGCGCCCGGTACGGATTGAAAAGAAAACGAGCCGCCTGTTGCCCGCAGGACGGCTCGAAGTGATCGCTCGGAATGTATCCAGCGTTGTGTACCGCCGTTACCTTGTTTGCGGCCTTACCGCTACAAGCTACGGCGATTCACTGTGGCTTGCGCATCACATACCGGATCAATAAAACCGGGAACTGGGAACCGCGCCAATGAAAAGGGGCGCCGAAGCGCCCCTTTGAGTTACCAGCGGCGGCCGTGCCAACCGCGGTGCCAGCCGCCACCGTAGCCGTACGGGCGGTACACCGGACCACCGTAATAATAGCCCGGCGTACGCCAGCAGCGGCCATAGGCGTTGCACACCAGCCGGACCTGGTCGATGTTCGAGGCGATGTCGGTATTGGTCGCCAACCCGATCGGCATCGCCGATGCGGTTCCCGCCGAAAGTGCCGCGCCGCCGAGTGCAGCCAGTCCAACAAGTGCAAATTTCAGTTTCATTGCAGTCTCCTGATCGGGTGTTGTGTCCCGACGCAAAAGTAGAAGTTGCGAAGTGAATGAAAGCTGACTGCGCAGATTAATTCGCGGTAATGATGCGACCCGACGCACGCGTGCTGTCTCTCATGACGACCTCGGCCGGCAGACGAATCTCGCGACCGGGGAGCTGTCTGCCCTCCATCAGCTCAACCAGCATCGCGGCCGCGCGGGCGCCGATCTCGCCTCGCGACTGGCGGACGGTGGTGAGGGCGGGGTTGTAGGCGGCGGCGAACTCGATGTCGTCGAAACCTGCAATCGAGATCTTGTCCGGCACCGCGACGCCAGCCGCCGTGAAGCCGCGAATCAACCCCATCGCCATGGCGTCGTTGCAGGCGAACACGGCGTCAGGAAGCCGGGGAAGCGCCAGATAGGCAATCGCCGCCGCTTCGCCGGCACCAATGGAGAAGTCGCCGGGCTGCACCAACTGCGGGTCAGGCGCTATTCCGCCGGCGGCGAGCGCGTCGCTGTAACCGGCGAAGCGATCGTGTTCGAGCACGTTGGCCGGCGGTCCGGTCAGGTAGCCGATGCGGCGGTGTCCCAGCTGCAACAGAACTTCCGTCATGGCGCGCGCCGCATCGCGATTGGCCGTCTCGACATGCGGAAGCCGCGAGCCGGGAATGCGCTCGCAAAGACTGACGGTGGGCAGGTGTCCGCCGCGTTTGGTGGCCGGCGAGGAAGGGAGCAGGCGGCCATTGAGCAGCAGCACGCCATCGACGCGTCCGCCCTGGATGAACTCGGCATGCTCGCGTTCGCGCTCCGGATCGTTGGCGGTATCGGCGATCACCAGGCTGTAGCCATGTTGGTGAAGCGTGGCGGAGATGCCGCGCAGCACCTGCGAGAAGAAGATGTTGGAAGCGTCCGGCAGCACGGCCAGGACGGCGTGGGTGCGGCGGGTGCGCAGGTTGCGGGCGGCGACGTTGAGCACGTAGCCGGTTTCTCGAACCGCCTTCATCACGGCTTCGCGTGTTGTCGGCTTGACCTGTTCGGGGGTGGCCAGGGTCCGGCTGACGGTCGCGGTCGACACGCCCGCCCGCTCGGCGACGTCGCCAATTCTCGGTTTACGCATCCGCTTGTCCATCGCCGCCGACCCGCCTGCTTCGCCCCATCGCTTTTTTTCCGTGCCCTCAATGGTGGGTTGACTCGGCCGGCGCATGTGGCAGTCTAACGACAAATGTAATCGATTACAAATCGATGTAGGGAGGACGGGATATGAAACTCAAGCTCAGCTTGACGATTCTTGCGCTTGTCTGGACTGTCGGCGCGACGCTCGATGGCGCGAACGCCCAGGAGATGAAGGCCGAGGTCATCCACTGGTGGACCTCCGGCGGTGAATCGGCGGCCGTGAAAGTACTTGCCGAGCAGTTCACCAAGGCAGGCGGCACATGGGTGGACACGGCGATCGCCGGCGGCGTCAACGCCCGCACCGCCGCCATCAACCGCACCGTCGGCGGCACCCCGCCGACTGCCATGCAGTTCAACACCGGCAAGCAGTTTGACGATCTTGTCGAGAACGACCTGCTGCGCGACGTCGATCAACTCGCCACCGAGCAGAAGTGGAAGAGCATGATGCCGGAGGCGATCGTCAATGCGACCACACGCAACGGCAAGATGTTCGCCGTGCCCGTCAACATCCATGGTCAGAACTGGCTCTGGATGTCGAAGGCGGCGCTCGGCAAGGCCGGGGCGGCGGAGCCGACCAACTGGGACGATGTCTTCCCCGTGCTCGACAAGCTCAAGGCCGCAGGCCTTATCCCGCTGGCTTTCGGCGGACAGAAAGTATGGGAGCGCAACCTGTTCAATGCCGTGCTGGTCGGCAAGGGTGGCAATGCGCTGTGGGCCAGGATCTACGGCAAGCGCGATGCCGCGGCGGCCAAGAGCGCCGAATTCATCGCCGTTGCCGAGACCTACGGCAAATTGCGCGGCTATGTGGATCCAGGCTCGCCGGGACGCAACTGGAACGATGCCACCAATCTGGTGATCCAGGGCAAGGCCGGCATGCAGATCATGGGCGATTGGGCCAAGGGCGAGTTCGCGGCGGCAGGGCAGACCGCGGGCAAGGAGTTCGATTGCACCATCCTGTCCAGGGAAGGCAGCTACGTCATGGGCGGCGATGTCTTCGCATTCCCCAGGCTGAAGGATCCGGCCCAGCAGAAAGCGCAGCTCCTGCTGGCCAGTATCATGCTCGAGCCCGAGACGCAGCTTCGTTTCTCGCAGAAGAAAGGCTCGATTCCGGTACGCCTCGATCTCGACGTCAGCTCGATGGACGCCTGCGCTCAGAAGGCGATGAAGCTTCTGGCCGACAAGAGTCATCAGGTTCCGGCCCAGGAGCTGCTGTCACCTCCCGCCATGACCGGGGCAATGGAGGATGTGATCTCGCAATATTGGAACACGCCATCAATGTCCGTCGACGCCTTCGTATCCAAGGTCGCGGCGGTATTGGCGGCGCCGTATTGAGGCGCCGGGCGACTGTTCTCGGCCTCATTTCAGGGTCGTGAGCAGGGCTGCCGTCTCGAGGAAGGGAACAAGCGGACTCGGCTCAGGCTTTGGCGCGCCCCCGTCAATTCTCGCGTCCGATCAGTGAAAGATGATTCCGATGTCCTTGGTGCGACACCGTTTGGCGTCCCGGCTGGCGGTTGGCATGGCGCTGTCGCCAGCGATGCTGGTTGTCGTCGTGGTGTATGTCGGCTGCACGGCATGGACGATGTGGATTTCTCTCACCGCTTCGCGGATGCTGCCCAACTCCACCTTCGTCGGGTTGCGCCAATACGCTTCGCTGATGGGCAACGAGCGCTGGCAGGTCTCGGTGATGAACCTGACGGTGTTCGGAGCGCTGTTCCTCGCCGCCAGCCTCGCGCTCGGTTTCCTGCTGGCGGTCATGATCGATCAGCGGGTGCGGGCGGAAAACCTGCTGCGGTCGATTTTTCTCTACCCGTTTTCGATGTCCTTCATCGTCACCGGCCTGGTCTGGCAATGGCTGCTGAACCCGAGCCTGGGGATCGAGAAGATGGGGCGTGATCTCGGCCTCGACTGGTTCCGCTTCGACTGGATCGTGCGCCAGGACATGGTGATCTACACGCTGGTGTTCGCGGCGGTGTGGCACGCCGCGGGGCTGGTGATGGCCATCATGCTGGCGGGACTTCGCGGTGTCGATCCGGAAATCTGGAAGGCGGCGCGGATCGACGGATTGCCGCCGTGGCGGGTCTATCTCTCGATCGTGATCCCGATGCTGGGCGCAAGCTTCGCCACCGCGTCGGTGCTGCTCGCGACCAGCGTGGTGCGGCTCTACGATCTCTCGGTGGCGATGACCAATGGTGGACCGGGCCTCGCTTCCGAGGTGCCGGCCAAATTCGTCATGGACCACCTATTCGAGCGCGGCAATCTCGGCCTCGCCACCGCGGCGGCGACCTCGATGCTGATCACCGTCGCGGCGGTGGTCGCGCCCTGGCTTTACTGGCAGAGCCGCCACCGCGACCGGAGTTCGCTGGCATGACCGCGTCCCCGGTGCAGCCGAACGGCGCTCCTCCATTGCGGCTGACGCCCGCCCGCATCGGCATCTATGCCTTTCTGGTGGTGACGGCGCTGTTCTTCCTGACGCCGCTATACGTCATGATCGTCACCTCGCTGAAATCCATGGGCGAGATACGGCTCGGGGCAATCCTGGCGCTGCCGCGGGCGCCGACATTCGAGCCGTGGATGGTGGCGTGGTCCTCCGCCTGCACCGGGCTGAACTGCACCGGCATCAGCGTCGGCTTCTTCAATTCGGTGAAGATCCTGGTGCCGTCCGTGATCGTCTCGATCGCGGTCGGTTCGTTGACCGGCTACACGCTGTCGTTCTGGAAGGTGCGCGGCGCGGGCCTGCTGTTCGGCACGCTGATGGTGGTGGCCTTCGTGCCCTATCAGATCTTCATCTATCCGCTGGTGCGCGTGCTCGCTTTCGTCGGCCTCAATAATTCGATTCCCGGTATCGTGGCGATCCACACCATCTTCGGCCTGCCGACGATGACGTTGCTGTTCCGGAATTATTTCGCATCCTTGCCGCCCGAGCTGTTCAAGGCGGCGCGCGTCGACGGCGCCGGTTTCTTTCGCATCTTCTGGTCCGTCATGCTGCCGATGGCGACGCCGATGCTGGTGGTCGCCATCATCCTGCAGGTCACCGGCATCTGGAACGATTTCATCCTCGGCCTGGTGTTCGCGGGCCGCGAGAACCTGCCGATGACCGTGCAGCTCAACAACATCGTCAACTCCACCCAGGGCGAGCGCGCCTATAACGTCGACATGGCCGCCACGCTCCTGACGGCACTTGTCCCTCTGGTGGTCTATTTTGCCTCCGGGCGCTGGTTCGTGCGCGGCATTGCGGCCGGCGCGGTGAAAGGCTGAACATGAACAAGCGCTGCGACGTTTCGATTCGCGGGGCCGAGATCGCCTACGGCACCGTGAAGATCCTGGAAAAATTCGACCTCGAAGTCGCGCAATCGGAATTCATCGTGCTGCTGGGGCCGTCCGGCTGCGGCAAGTCGACACTGCTCAATGCCATCGCCGGTCTGGTCGATCTGCGGGATGGCCAGATATGGATTGGCGGAAACAACGTCACCTGGGAGGAACCCAAGGATCGCGGCATCGCCATGGTGTTCCAATCCTATGCGCTGTATCCGCGCATGACGGTGCGAGGCAACATGTCGTTCGGACTGAAGGTTGCGGGAATGCCGCCGGCGGAGATCGCCCGGCGGGTCGATGATGCCGCGGCGATGTTGAAAATCACCGAACTGCTGGATCGCCGGCCGGCAGAACTTTCCGGGGGGCAGCGGCAGCGCGTCGCCATCGGTCGCGCACTGGTGCGCGACGCCGGGGTCTATCTGTTCGACGAACCGCTCTCCAATCTCGACGCCCAGCTGCGTGCCGAATTGCGGGTCGAGATCAAGCGTCTGCATCAGCGGCTCGCGGCGACGATGATCTACGTCACCCACGACCAGATCGAGGCCTTGACGCTGGCCGACCGCATCGCCGTGATGAAGGACCGGGTCATCCAGCAACTCGGGACACCCAACGAGATCTATCGCCGTCCGGCGAATCGTTTCGTGGCCTCGTTCGTCGGCTCGCCGGCGATGAATTTTTTGCCCGGCGCGTTTGCTGTGCGTGGCGGCAAGCCGTGTTTCGATGCTGCCGGAATATCGCTTCCGCTCGATGGCTATGCCTTCGATGCGCGGCCGGAGGAGGGTGCATCGATCGAACTCGGCATTCGCCCCGAGCATGTCGAGGCCGATGGAGATTTGCCGGCGGTGATCGAGATGGTCGAGCCGATGGGAAGCGATCAACTCGCCTGGCTGCGGCTGGGCAGCCAGGCGCTTTCGATGCGGCTGCCGGGCGAGGCCCGCATCGTCACCGGCGAGCCGATCTCGCTGCGGCTCCCGGGTGCCAAACTCAACCTGTTCGACGCCTCCGGACGCCGTCTGTAATTTTCGTAGCAAAGGGAATGCCCATGACGTCTCTCGATGGCCTCTCGTTTCAGCTCTATTCCGCCCGTACGCACGAGCCGCTCGAGGCTCAGTTCGAGCTGCTTGCCGGGCTCGGTTATAAAAAGGTCGAACCCTATGGCGGTCTGCTGGGTGATCCGCAGCGCCTCAAGAACCAATTGGAAACGCACGGCATGTCGGCGCCTTCAGCGCATGTCGGCCTGGACCGGCTGCGCGCCGACCCCGTCGCCGCGGTCCGGTTGTGCCGGGAGTTGGGGATTCGGACGATTTACGCCCCGGCGCCGCCGCTGGGCGAGCGAGATGGCGGCGAGGCCGAATGGACCGCGCTCGGGCGCGAGCTCGATCGAATCGGAAAGATCGTCACCGCCGAGGGCTTGAAGTTTGGCTGGCACAATCATCATTGGGAGTACGCCAGGGCCACGGACGGCCGGCGTTTCATCGACATCATGCTGGAAGAGGCGCCGAATATGTTGTGGCAGGCCGATCTCGCCTGGATCGTGCGCGGCGGCGCCGACCCGGTCGCCGAGCTGAAGCGCTACGCCGGTCGGATCGAGGCCGTTCACGTCAAGGACATCGCTCCGGCGGGGCAGTGCGTCGACGAAGACGGCTGGGCCGATCCGGGCCACGGGGTGCTTGACTGGTCGACGCTGGTGCCCATGCTCGAGGAGATCGGCGTCTCCCTGTGGGTGGCCGAGCACGACAAGCCCAACGATGTGGCACGGTTCGCGCGTCGCGCCTTTGACACCGTCGCATCCTGGCGCTGAAGGAGAAGCCGATGAATGAACTTGGCGTCGGCATCGTCGGTTGCGGAGTCATCTCGACGATCTACATGCAGAACCTAGCGGCATTTCGCGGCGTGCGACTGGTCGCCTGCGCGGATCTTCTCGAAGACAGTGCCCGCACCCAGGCCGGGCGGTTCGGAATCCGCGCACTCACCATCGAGGCCCTGATGCGCGATCCCGAGGTGGACGTCGTGGTCAATCTGACCACGCCGAACGCCCATTTCGAGGTGAGCCATGCGGCGCTGACCGCGGGCAAACATGTGTTCTCGGAAAAGCCGCTCTGCGTAGCCGCGGAAGACGGGCATCGGCTGGTGCGGGAGGCGGACCGGCGCGGGCTCAAACTCGGTTGCGCGCCGGACACGTTCCTGGGGGCGGGAGGACGGCTGGCGCGCGAAGTGATCGATGCCGGTAAGGTCGGCTCCGTTCTGGCAGGCTCGTGTTTTCTGATGTCGCATGGCATGGAACATTGGCATCCGAACCCGGAGTTTTTCTTCAAGCCGGGCGGCGGACCGATCCTGGACATGGGCCCTTATTATCTCGGGGCGCTGTGCAACCTGCTGGGCCCGGTCGAGAGCGTACAGGCGCAGGTCTCGACCGGATTCGCCGAGCGCCTGGTCAGCGCCGAAGGGCCTCGCAAGAACAGCCGGATCGTGGTCGAGACCCCGACCACCATCATGGCGCTGATTCACTTCGCATCGCGCGCCGACATCATGTTCTCCATGAGCTGGGATGTATGGAAGCATGGCCATCCGCCGATCGAACTGTACGGCACCGACGGCTCGCTTCGGGTGCCGGATCCGAACTTCTTCGGTGGTTCGGTCGAGGTCACCGAGCGGGGCGAGGATTGGCAGCTGCTTGATTCCTCCAGCCGGCTTTATGGCAAACCGAATTGGCGATCGCCGAACTGGCCCGCCAGCGCGCCCGATCGGGCGAATTATCGCTGCCTGGGAATCGCGGAGCTGGCGAGCTCCGTTCTGAACGGAACGCCGCATCGCTCAAGCGGTGCGTTCGCCGCCCATGTGCTGGAAGTCATGCACGCGATCCTGCAGGCGGGTGTTCACGGCGGGACCGTCAAGATCGTCTCGCGGATCGAACGGCCGGCCACCCTGTCGGACGACGAGGCGGCGTCTTACTGGCGCGGCCACCCCATCAGCGAAACTACGGCAAATTATCCCTGATGAAAATCTCGATCCGAATTCGCTCCTGATCCGGAATGATCGGCTCGCCCAGACAATGCGCGAGCAGCACCCGCGCCGCGGAGCGGGCTTCGTGGCCGGGATCCTGGTTGATGATCGCGTCGACGGTGCCGCTGAGCAGGAAGCGGCGCGCGTCGGCGGTCAGTTCATGCGCGATCCAGACGATGTCGCGCGCGCGTCCCGAGGCTTCGAGCACCGAGGCGATGCCTTCATTTCCGGCGCCGGCATTATAGAGGCCGATCAGGTCCGAATGGTCGCGCAGCAAAGCCGAGGTGAGGGCGCTGTTCTGCTTGCGGTCGTCGCGGCCCTCGCGGGCCGGCAGCACGACGAGGTCGGGATATTCGCCCGACAGCACCTGGTGGAATCCGAAATGCCGCTCGGCGTGGTCGCGCAGCGACATCGAGCCGACGATTACGCCGATCTTGCCTTTTCGTCCGCCGAGGAAGCGCCCCATCAGCGAGGCGGCGGTGCGGCCGGCGGCGGGATTGTCGACACCGACATAATGGGCGCGCTGCGACGACGGCGCGTCCGAGACCAGCGTGACGACGTGAACACCGCGCGCGGCGAGGTCGTCGATCGCGGCTCTCACTCTGGTATGGTCGAGCGCGACGGTGGCGACGCCATGATAGCTCGGCGACAGTTTTTCGAGGGCCGCGGCCAGCGCATTGGGATCAAACACGTCGACATGCATGATGTCGATGTAGCCGTTCTGGCTGGCGAGCCAATCGGAGGCGCGTTCGACCTGCACAGAGAGGTTAGCCATGAAGCTGTTGGCGTTGGAGGGCAGGATGAAGGCGAAACGGTAGCTTTCGTTGCGGGCCAGGCGCATCGCGGCGGCATTGGCGCGATAGCCGAGCTTGGCGACCGCCAGCTCGACCCGGGCGATGGTCTGCCCGCGCACGCCGTCGCGCCGGTTGACGACGCGGTCCGCCGTGGCCAGCGACACGCCGGCTTCGCGGGCGACGTCTTCGAGGGTCGCTCTCCGTCCTCGTATGCGCTCGCCTTCCATTGTCATCGCGCCGCCCACAGCATGCCACGGGTCATCAGGGTCTTGATTTCGGGAACATCGAGTTCGTAGGCCCGGTGGCCCAGCGACGAATAGAACACGCGGCCTTCGCCGAAACGCTTCTTCCACACCACCGGCATCACGACGCCATCGATCCAGGCGGCGTGATCGCCGTTGAAGGTGGTGGTGGCCAGCACGTCGATCGAGGGATCGATATGCATGTAATATTGTTCGGAGCGATGCTCGAAACTCTCGATGCCCTTCATCACCGGATCGTCGGGTCTCGTCACGTCGACCTTGTAGTCGATGATGTTGCCGGGATGGGCGACCCACTGGCCGCCGCACATGAACTGGTAATCGACCGAATCCCGGAACGCGTCGCCCATGCCGCCGTGGTGTCCGGCCAGCCCGACGCCACCCTTTACGGCTTCGCAGAGCGCCTGGGCTTCCGGTTTTTCGATCTTCGACATGGTGTGGATCGGAATGATCAGGGACAGGTCCTTGAGCGCCGGATCGAGGAACGCCTCGGTGGTGGTTTCGACCCTGACGTTGAAACCTTCCGCTTTCAGCCAGCCCCGTATCATCGAGGCGCACAGGTCCGGATCATGTCCCGGCCAGCCGCCCCATACGATCATCGCTTCACGCATTCGCTTATTCCCTTGTTAGTCGATCTGTCCGATGGCCGATCCCGGCGGCAACATCGCCGGGCGCTCGACGGTGGTTTCTAGTTTGACGCGGCGTCCTTCGTCCGACGAGGTCTGGAACGCTTCCATGGCCTCCAGCACATGCAGCGCCAGCGCGCCGCTGGCGCGGTGCGGGCGGTTGCTGACGATGGCCGCTGCCATGTCGGCGACGCCGATCGAGCGGAATTCGCCCTCGGTGTTGCCGTGGCTATGAGGCTGCGGCTCCCATTCGCCGCCGGTCTTGGCGACGCTGACCTCGCCGCCGAAACGGTTGGGATCGGGTACCAGCATGCTGCCGCTAAGGCCGTAGATTTCGATCGGCACGTGCCTGTGCTTGGGCACGTCGAAACTCATGGTGATGGAGACCACCGCGCCGGAAACGAATTCGAGCGTGCCGGTGACATGGGTGTTGACCTCGACCGGAATCAGCGTGCCGTTGAGCGGCTGGCTGGTGATCAGCCGTTCGAGACGCGGCTTGGTGGCGGTGCCCATCACCGAAGCGATCGGGCCCA
>JAQGJF010000833.1 GCA_028290765.1 Tardiphaga sp. | reverse complement strand
CCATTGCACGGCTTGCGCCGCCAACCAGTCGAACAGGCCTTCCTTGCGCGCCACCTCTGCCAGCAGCATCATTCCGATCAGGAAGAAATAGACGTCTGTGCCCTTGGCCGCGGCCGCCAGCGCATCTGGCCACGGCAGCAGGTTGAGCAGCACCAGCAGCGCCGCCCCTACTACCGCCCAGATGAACTCCGGAAAATTCCAGGGCCGCGCGATCACGCCGAACGTCGCCAATCCCGCGATGCCCCAAGTCGCTGCGTTGACCCCGACCATCACCGCGCTCCCGCGGCGAGCGCGCCAGCCAGGCCCGGGTCGGACGAACTATGCGGCGGCCGCGCGCAGGCAGGACGTAGCAGCGATGCGAAGCCCAGCCACAACGCGATCGATCCTAGAGCGAAGCTGCCGAGAATAAGGAACATCGCGCCGTAGCCGATTTCCTGAGCGATCCATCCGCCGACCGCCGGACTGAGCGATGCGCCGAGACCCTGCACCGTCATGACGGCGCCTTGCCCGACATTGACCCGTCCCGTCCCGCTGAGGATGCGCGCCACCAGGCCGGGCACGGCCGCGCTCTGAAGTCCGGCCCCGATCCCGTCGAGGATCTGCACCGGATAGACTCCCCACTTGTTCATGAGATGAGCGGCGACCACGCCGCGGATGGGCAGCGCGATGAATGACACCAGCAGCACCAGCCAGTAGCCCTCCTTCTCGGCGAGCCGCATCGCAATCAGGGAAGCGAGGATCATCGTGCCCTGGGCCACGACGATGGTTGTCGCAACGAAACCGGCGGGGTCACCTTGCTTGTTCGCGACGACAGCCAGCCCGTAAAGAGGCAGCATTGCGCCATTGCCGAGATGGAAACAGGCCAGCGCGGCTGCGAGGATCAGCAGCGGCTTGCACTCCAGGAGCACGGTGATGCCGCCGACCTTGCCGTTCTCACCGCTGGTCGTGTCGAGGCCGCGCGCCTCATCGTCATCGATCGCTGCGCTCGGGATCATCAGCACCGAAGCAATGGAGAGGACGCCGAACAGCGCCGCCAACCAGAACACGGCGGTGAACCCGAACTGCCACCCGAGTAGCCCCGACAGACCGGCGCCCACCATGTTGCCGGCATGATTGAGCGCCTGATTGTGACCGTTCTGCCGATTGAAGCCGGCCTGACGAACGATACCGAGCGTGATGCCGGACACGGCGGGCCCGATCGCCGCGCCCGCCACGGCGGTCGCGACCTGCGAAACCGTCACCAGCAAGAAATTCTGCGACAGCAAGATGATCCCGGATGCTATCACCGTGCATATTCCGGGGATGATGACGTAGAATTTCTTGTGTTTGGTCGCATCGACCAGGGCGCCCGCCGGCGTGGTCATCAACATCCCGGCGACGCCGCCCACGGTCATCACCGTTCCGATCAGCCCGCTTTGCCAACCATGCGCCAATAGGAAGACACCCAAGAAGGGGCCAATGCCCGCCTGCATGTCAGCCATGAAGAAGTTGAGCGACAGCAGCGGCCGAATGCCTCTCGATGCCGGCTTGTTCGAGGCTTGTGTCACGTTGCACTCCGCTCGGTCGTCAAAATGCGGGTCCGCGGGCTGATCGCCAGCGATGGATCCTAGAATTTCGATATCAGGGTGATGCCGGCGACCATGAGCGCCGCACCGGCGATACGGCCCGCGCTCAGTTCGTGCACCTGCATGCCGAACATTCCAAACCGGTCGATGGCGAGCGACATCAGGATGTTCGCGGTAATGGTCAGTCCAGCGAACGCACCGGCGCCGACCTTGCCTACGAACAACAATCCGGCGATGACGGCAAACGCGCCGACCACGCCGCCGAGCGGCGCCCACCACGGCATCTCAGCCAAGCCGCGCTCGCTGGGTAGTGGATGAGGAAGGCACATGATCAGACAGGCCAGCAGGGCAACTATCGGCAAGAAGGAGACTAGGCTCGCAAGCCAGGGATTTTCGAGTGAAAGGCGCAGGTTGTGGTTCATCGGCGGACCCCACGCCTGCAGTGCGCCCGCGATGACGATGATGGGATAGAGCCAGGCCGCACTGATATTCTGCATCTCGCAATCCTTCGCCAAAAATTTGAGGTCACCTTCCACAATCGGCGTGGTTCACCATTTCCTCCCGTTCCTGTTGGGCCCGAGCTGGGTCCCCAGGATATGCCGCTCCGGCCACGCGCCGATGCTACGGACGTCGCTACCGGTCGGTTTGCCCACTGCCCGCATAAACGGCGCTATATCGATGGTGTCGGTGTCCTGATTGCCTTGCTGATCCGTCACGCGGACGCTCAGCCGGAACGATGCACCCGGAGCCGTGAGTTCGGCGTCGAACAAGCCGCCGTCGCCGCCATACATCGGGCGCCACGCCTGATCGTCGATCCTGAATTCGGCTTGCGCGATTGGAACGGCGCCCCAGGTCGAGGCTCTGACTTCGTTGCAGACGTTTCCCTCGCCGGAATGCGGCGCGATTCGCGAGCCGTCTGTCGGCCGGCGACGTGATCATGACGAACGGCCATGACGATTCGAGCGTCTTGAAGCGCCAACTCACGGCGCCGCGGTCTATGCTCGCGAACGCGAAGCCGACGCCGCCCTCCTCGATCTGGCCGGTCGAGCGCGTGGCGGCATAGATGGTCCGTCCGTCG
>JAQGJF010000822.1 GCA_028290765.1 Tardiphaga sp. | reverse complement strand
CGGCGCCCCAACTCAGGACTATCTCGCGGATCGTCCTGCGGTCGCCGAAGCGTTCGACAGGGTCATGAGCCGTGAACTCAAGGCGCCGTATTCGCGGACATTTTTCGCGTATCTCCTGTCGTTCGTCATCCTGATGTGGTTCGGATGCGCCGGCGTCGTGATGTCGATATTCTATTCCATGGTCCAGATCCGGCGTCCGGACGATGATTCGGTCCTGCGCCTTCCGAGTGAAAATGCGTTCCTGTGCCTGACCTACACCTTCGTGACGATCATGATCTGGATTCCGTTCCGGATAAACACCGACTATTTCAAATATCTCTATTCCTGCCGGAACTATGGAAGCTGTAAGCCTGACTTCCAACTGTATTTTACAGATGTCTCAATGGCCGCGATGCTGCTGCTGTGCTATTTGTTCTTGACCGCCGGCCTGGTTCGCAAGTTTGGCAGAATGGCGCTTGCACTTCTGGGCGCGTTTGCCACGGCGACGAGCCTTCTCATCGCCTTCATGGTCTATTACTTTAGGGACCAGATCGCACCGGCTACGGGATCCGCGCGCTTCTTCCTCATGGTCTCGCTTCCCACCCTGGCGATGATGTTTGCGCTCTGGTATCGCTTCAATCCTTCCACGGTCCATTTCAACGACTTCAAGAAGGAAATCGAATAGAACGGAGCTGTTGGCGGCTTAGGCCGCGAGATGCCGCGAGGCCGCGAGATTGGCCAGCGCCTCGGCCAGCTTCCCGCGATCGAGCGGCTTGACCAGGAAGCCGTCCATGCCGGCCTCGAAGCATGCGTAGCGGTCCTCCACCAGCGTGTTGGCGGTCAGCGCCAGGATCGGCGTGGCGCGCGCCCGATGGCCGGCCTCGAGGGCACGAATCCGCTGGGTGGTCTCGATGCCGTCGAGTTTCGGCATCTGGATGTCCATCAGCACCAGATCGTAGGGCGCGCCGGCGGCTTCCGCCGCTTGCCAGGATTCCAGCGCCTGTTCGCCATTGGTGGTGATGACCACGCGATGGCCGAGCCGGACCAGCAGCGAGCGCATCAAGAGCGCGTTGATCTCGTTGTCTTCCGCCACCAGCACCGACAATTTTGGCGGCAGTTTGAGAGCGGGTGTTTCGGATGGCACGAGCTCCGGTCCGAACGCCGCGTCGTCGCCGGCCAGTTCCGGCGCGAGGATTTCCGGCAGGGTCAGGCGGGCCGCCAGCGACGCCGCGCGCAGCGGCTTGACCAGATAGCCGGTAAAGGCGGTGGATGACGGCCCGACTTCATGCCGCATCGCCGGCGTGAAGGTCACGATACGCCGCGCGGCGTGGGGGATCGCCGCTTCCGCCAGTCGCTCGACCTCGGCGGTACCCAGCGCGCGGTCGATCAGGATGGCATGCCACGACCGCTCGGGCAGCAGCGCCTCTGCAACGGCGCTATCGGCAATGGTGCAGGTCTGGGCGCCCCAGCGCTCCAGCCGCCGTGCGGTGAGCGACGATTCGACGGTCTGCGGCGCCACCAGCATGATCGATCTGCCGGCGAGATCAGGCGCCACGAAAGCTTTTGGCGCGTTGCCTTGGCTCCCTTGGCTGCCTTGGCCGTCGGCAACGGCTCCGAGCGGGATCGAGACCTCGAATGTCGAGCCTGTTCCCAATCGGCTTTCCAGCGTGATGCGCCCACCCATGCGCTTGACGATGCGCTCAGAGATGCTGAGCCCGAGGCCGGTGCCGCCGTAATGGCGGGCGGTGCCTTCGTCCGCCTGCTCGAATTCGCGAAAAATCCGCTGCTGGGCTTCGGGCGCGATGCCGATGCCGGTGTCGCGCACCAGAAAGCTGATCTCGCCGGATCTGATGCCGGGCTCGACGATCAAGGCGACACCGCCGGTCGCGGTGAACTTGATGGCGTTGCCGGCGAGATTGAGCAGCACCTGGCGCAGCCGCGCGGCATCTCCGACCACTTCCATCGGCAGCCGCTCGTCGACATAGGCCGCGATTTCGAGTTTTCGCGCTTGCGCGCGGGGCGCCAGCAATTCGGTGACGTCCTCGATCAGCGCGGTCAGCGCGAACGGGCGATGTTCGAGGTCGATCTTGCCGGCCTCGATCTTGGAATAGTCCAAGAGTTCTTCGATCAGCGACAGCAGCGCGTCGCCGGATGTCTTGACGGCCCTGGCATAGGTCATCTGCTCGGGCGTGAGCTGGGTGTCGAGCAACAGCGCGCTCATGCCGATGATGCCGTTGAGCGGCGTGCGGATCTCATGCGACGCCATCGCCAGGAAGCGCGACTTGGCGCGGTTGGCGGCGTCGGCATGGTCGCGGGCTTCGCCGAGCGCGCGTTCGGTCTCGGTGCGGTCGGTGACGTCGCGGCCGACGCATTGCAGATCCGCCGCGCCGCCGGCATTGGAGCGGACAAAACCTTCCCGCCAGGCGATCCACCGCGGACCCAGCGCGGTTTCGACCTTCTGGTCGTGGGTGCGGGTGCCGTTGTCCCGTGCAGCCTCGCCCTGCTCGAGCACGTTGAGCGCAAAACGGCTGCCGACCAGCGTGCCGCGCGGCAGCTGCGCCAGCGCACAATAAGCGTCGTTGACGAAGGTGATCACGCCCTCGGCGTCGCGCAGCACGATCAGGTCGCCCTGCGATTCGAACAGGCTGCGGGCGCGTTCCTCGGCTTCCTTGAGTTCCCAATTGCGGTCGGCCAGGGCTTCATTATGCAGCGCCAGTTTGCGGAACTTGGCGCGGATCCAGCGCAGCCGCATGCTCAACGCCGCGAGCGCGACGCAGGCCAGCGCAAACAGCAGGCTGGTGCCGAGCGCGAACAGATGCGGTTCATAGCCGGAGTTCTCCGACCGGCTGCCGGAAATGAAGCCATAGGCGCCGCCATAGGCGGCGGAGAAGATCATGAACGAGCGCACCAAAAAGGCGAGCCATGGATGCTGGCGCGCGAAGCGCCGTAGCCGTGCCTTGATCCGGAAAACCCGCGCTGTCACTGACCACTCCGGAATTTTTGTCGGACTTTTCGGCGCGCCCCATTTCATTGGGCGAGCGCCGCGTAGCGGCGGCGAGGATGCGGTGGCGATGTTGCCAAGTGTTTGAAGGGCCGCGGTTCCACGCCGCCCGATGCGAACAGGGTTAATGAAAACTTACAACGCCGCGGCAGCCATGTGGGCGTGCCCGCCGCTGGCGCCGACGACGAGGGCGGCGGCCTCGCGCGGCGTGAACACCTTCGATTGCACGAAGATCCGGTAATCGGCATTGCCGTCGCGCGACAGATAGATCACCGGTTCCAGCGCCGATACCGAGGCGGCAATGGCGACAAACCTCGTGGCCGGCGTGACTTCGCAGGCATTGGGCTCAACGCTGTCGATGTCATCGACGACGGCGAAATCGGCGGCCTCCGCGGCATCGACGATCTGGACCCGGACGGTCGCGAGGCTGGGATCGCTGGTGAAGCTGACCTTGAGCCCCGCCTGCCAGGGCCCCGGCGCGATCTGAACGGTGGTTTCGCCGACCG
>JAQGJF010000806.1 GCA_028290765.1 Tardiphaga sp. | reverse complement strand
CTATTCGGTGTTCGCGGACCTGTATTGGCGCGCGATGATGAAATCCGATGACACGACGCTGGCGGCGATCGCGGCAAAATCCGAGAAGGAAAGCGCCTACCATGTCCGCCATACGTCGGAATGGGTGGTGCGGCTGGGCGACGGCACCGAGGAAAGCCATCGCCGCGCCCAGACCGCGATCGACGATCTGTGGGCTTTCACCGGCGAGATGTTTGCAGTCGACGACAGCGAACGCGGCCTGATCGAGGCCGGGGTCGCGGTCGATCCCGCGACGCTGCGCCCGCAATGGTTGGCGACCGTGTCGAATGTACTGGCCGAGGCAACGCTGGTTTCGCCCACAAGCGACTGGATGCAGCAGGGCGGCCGCAGCGGGCGCCACAGCGAGCATCTCGGGCACCTGTTGAGCGAATTGCAGTCGATGCAGCGAACGTTTCCGGGGGCCACATGGTGACACCAGCGGACAGCGATCAGGGCTTGCGGCAGCGCGCCTGGGAGGTCGTGGCCCAGGTGGTCGACCCCGAAATTCCGGTTCTCACCATCGCCGATCTCGGTGTGCTGCGCAGCGTGGCCGTCAACGACGGGGCGGTCGAGGTCGCGATCACACCGACCTATTCGGGCTGTCCGGCGATGAACATGATTGCGCTGGAAATCGAGCTGGCGCTGGAGCGCGCGGGCATTCACCGTTCCAAAGTGCAAACCGTGCTGTCGCCGGCCTGGACCACCGACTGGATGAGCGAAGACGGCCGGCGCAAGCTGACGGAATATGGCATCGCGCCGCCGCAGGCCGGTGGCGGCCGCCGCGCGCTGTTCGGTGTCGAGCAGGTGGCGTGTCCGCAATGCGGCTCCGGGAATACGGAAGTGCTCTCCGAATTCGGTTCGACCTCCTGCAAGGCGCTGTGGCGCTGCAGGAGCTGTCGCGAGCCGTTCGATTATTTCAAATGCCATTGACGGTTTTGTGGTGATGTCCGCATCGATCCCGCGTTTCCACCGGCTTTCGGTCAGCGATCTGCGGCGCGAAGCCGCCGATGCCGTCTCGCTGACCTTTGCGATTCCACAGGCGATGGCTTCGGACTATGCGTTCGCGCCCGGGCAATATCTCACGCTGCGCACCACCATGGATGGCGAGGAAGTGCGCCGCTCCTATTCGATCTGCTCCGGGCCTGATGACGGCGAATTGCGGATTGCCGTGAAGAAGGTCGATGGCGGCGCGTTCTCGAGCTGGGCCGCCGACGAATTGAAGGTCGGCGACGAACTCGATGTGATGACGCCGACCGGGCGCTTCGGCATCATCCATGCACCCGATGAGGCGCGGGTCCATGTCGGCTTCGCCGCTGGATCCGGCATCACGCCGATCCTGTCGATCGTCAAGGGCGTGCTGGCGCGCGAGCCCAAAAGCCGCTTCTTCCTGTTCTACGGCAACCGCTCCACCGGCGGCATGCTGTTTCGCGAGGCGCTGGAAGAGTTGAAGGACCGCTTCATGCAGCGGCTGTCGGTGTTTCACGTCATCTCCGGCGAGGAGCAGGACATTCCGATCCTGCACGGCCGTCTCGACGGCGACAAGGTGAGGGTGCTGCTGCGCGCGCTGGTGCCGGCATCGAGTGTCGATCACGTCTTCATCTGCGGTCCGACCGGCATGAGCGAAGACATCGAGGCGACCTGCCGCGAGATCGGCATCGCCGACGACCGGATTCACGTCGAGCGTTTTGTCTCCGGGCTCGGCGGCAAGCCGCGCCCGAAGGCCGTGGTTGTCACCTCCGCGCCACCGAAGGCAACGGCGTCGCTGATCATCGACGGCAAGCGCCGTGATGTGCCGGTAGCCGAAGACGAGTCGATCCTCGACGCCGCCTTGCGCGCCGGCATGGACCTGCCGTTCGCCTGCAAAGGCGGCATGTGCTCAACCTGCCGCGCCAAGCTGGTCGAAGGCGACGCCCGCATGGAGGTGAATTATTCGCTGGAGCCGTGGGAGTTGAAGGCAGGGTTTATCCTGACCTGCCAGGCGCGGCCGGTGTCGGACAAGGTCGTGATCGATTACGATCACGTGTAGGATCGCATCTGTCCTTACCGTAAAATCGAAGCAATAACGTTCAGCGCACCTCTCCCTCAGGGAGAGGTCGGCGCGAAGCGCCGGGTGAGGGGTTACGACCTGTGGACAGGCTGTGACCTCTCACCCCGATCCTCTCCCATCGAAGTCGGATATATCCGACGTCGACAATTCTGTATGCCCAACTCGGGTAAACCCGAGTTGGGTGGAGAGGGAGCGCGCTGCTGTCGAGGCTGGTTGCGCACATCGTTGCGGGGCTTCCTAAGACGGACCGGAGAGTATATTCTATCCCCATGAGTAAACTTCTCGATCAGGCCCTTGAAGCGGTTCGTAGACTGCCCGCGGATACGCAGGATGAAATCGCTCGCGCGATGTTGATTCTGGCGGGAAATGACAGTGAGCCGGAAGCCATAGATCCGGCGCACCTTCCGGATGTGTTGGAAGGCCTCGCTCAAGCCAAGCGCCGCCAGTTTGCAACGGATGCTGAAGTCGAAGCGGCCTTTCGTCGCTTTGATCAATGAAGCTTCGGTTTACGCCGCGCGCGGTTGAAAGTATCGTCGGCATTGCGGATTACATTCGTGAACAAAACCCTGCGGCCGCGCAGCGGGTGCGCGCCGCAATCTATGACGGTCTGCAGGACCTTTTGCTTTTCCCGCGTGTCGGTCGTCTCCAGAAAACCGAAAGTGTCCGCAAGTTCGTGACGCCCAAGTACGCCTACCTCGTCTACTATACAGTGGACGAAACTGCCGAAGAGATCGTCGTCCTCGATGTCAAGCACCCGGCGCAATTTCGACCGCATGACGATGCATGACGTCATCCAGGTTGGACTTAAACCTTCGGCGCCAGCGCGGTGCCGAGCACTGCTTCGATCGAAAGCCCCAGCCCCAATAACTTCACATCGCTGCCGAGCGGACCATCAATCTCCAACCCCACCGGCAGCCCTCCCGGCGTCATGCCCGCATACATCGACAGTCCGGGAATCCCGGCATTGCTGCCGGGATCGGTGTTGCGGATCATGGTTCCGAAGGTCGGCGTCGGCGCGCCGCCGTTGATCGACATCTCGGCCGATCCCGCCTCCAGATCGATCGGCGGCGCCGGTGCCGGCGTCGTCGGAAACAACACCGCATCGAGCTGGTTGTCGCGGAAATACGCCTCGTAGAGTTTTTGCAGCGCCGGCCGGTGCACCGCAATCGCATCGGGATAGGCGGCGCCGAAGGCATCGGCGGTGATGGCGCCGTACGCGCCTTTGACGTCGGGGCTGGCGATCGCGTCGGCGATGTCGGCCAGCGTGATGCCTTCGATGCCTGACGCCTTCAGATAGGCGGGAATGTCGGCGATCGGTTCGTGCAGCGCCACCGGAAACGAGACTTTCTCGTTGAGTTCGAACAGGCCGGCAATGTCGATGTCGACCAGCACGACGCCCGCATCGGCGAGTTTTTGCCGTGCGGCTTTCGCCACGGTTTCGAGTTCGCGGTCGAGCCCGCTCCAGAACGACGCCGGGATTCCCAGCCGCTTGCCGCGCAGCGGCTCGGCCAAAACCATCGCCGTGCCGGTGATAACCGAATCCAGCAACGCCACGTCGGCCACCGTGCGCCCCATCGGGCCGACGGTGTCGCGGGTATGGCTGATCGGAACCACCTGATTGTCGTCGTGGTAGCGGCGCTGCGCGCCGCCGTTGCCGACCGATGGTCGCAACCCAACGGTGCCGGTCAGCGCCGCGGGAAGGCGCGTTGACGCGCCGGTATCGGATCCCAGCCCGCAGCTGACGATGCGCGCGGCCACCGCCGCGGCGGTGCCGCCCGACGAACCGC
>JAQGJF010000796.1 GCA_028290765.1 Tardiphaga sp. | reverse complement strand
TGGTTCCATCTTCGCCCATTGGGCGTCCGTCAAAACGAATCTATCCATCAAAAGCTTGAATCACACCAAGCCTTCGAGGGGAATCCTGTTTCTCAACAGACCCTAGTTTGCTGTTGTGAAGCGCCCTAAAACGCCTCCTTCATCATGAGGGCGCCCATGACCATTCTGCAAAATCAAGAAAAGCACGGCCGATCGATTGCCAAGGCCGTCAGTTGGCGCGTGACCGGCACGATCGACACGTTCATCATCAGTGCGATCGTGACCGGCAGACTCGGCGTGGCCGGCTCCATTGCCGCCACCGAGCTATTCACCAAGATCGGGTTGTATTATTTTCACGAACGTATTTGGGCCGCGGTCCCCTGGGGGCGCAAATAACACCGCCAGCGGCGCAATACGCGTCGCGCTGGCGCCCGGCGTCTGCTAACCCCGCGGTGCCCCCTGCCCGCTCCTGCAATCGGATCATCGCTTGGATATCACCCTCTACGACGCCTCGACCTGGATCCTGCCCCTGGTCTTCGCCATCACCTTCCATGAAGCCGCCCACGGCTTCGTCGCGCACCATTTTGGCGACGACACCGCCTGGCAACTGGGGCGCGTCAGTTTCAATCCGCTCAAGCATATCGACCCGGTCGGCACCATCGTGCTGCCGGCGATCTTGCTGCTGTCGCATGCCCCCTTTCTGTTCGGTTACGCCAAGCCGGTGCCGGTCAATTTCCGCAACCTCCGCAGCCCCAGGCTCGATATGGTCTGGGTCGCCGCTGCCGGTCCCGCCACGAATATCGTCCTCGCCTTGCTGGCGGCGGCGTCATTTCATCTGCTGAATCTGGTGCCCGGGGGCGCCGCGCAATGGACCGCCGACAACCTCAAAAACGCGCTGGTCATCAATGTCGTGCTGGCGATCTTCAATCTGATACCGATTCCACCGCTCGACGGCGGACGGATCGCCGTCGGGTTGTTGCCGAACGCCCTGGCATGGCCGCTTTCCCGGCTCGAGCCGTATGGCATGCTGATTCTGATCGGAATTCTGATTGTGATTCCGATGCTCGGGACGCAGTTCGGCCTAAGTCTTGACGTTATTTCAGCCGTTGTTCGCTCGGTCACCGGCTTCGTGATCCGGTCGATTCTGCTGCTGACCGGCAACCTGTAGGCAACGTGTTTGGCGACGCACAAAGCCCGCTTCGGGCAAAGGGGATTTGGGGCAAGGTGATCAAGGCAACCGACAAGATGCTGGCCCGACGCGCCGACACCAGGGCGCGCGCGGATTTTGCGACCTGGAACATGATGGCAAAGCTGAATGGCGCCTCCTCGCTGTCCGCCGAGGCGCAGAACTTTCTGCTCAAATACAACGCGTTCCGCAACGAGATGACGGAAGCCGAAGCGACCGACGCCACCATCGCTCTCATCACCAAGAGCTACTACGCGGAAATGGGCGGCGTCGGGACGCCACCCGATGTTCATTCCGTTTCGACCGATGCGCCGAGCGATCCCGTGACCGACAACGTCACCGCCTTCAGGCGACCGAGCGTTCAACCACCAAAGACCACCCGCGCCGGTTCCAGTTCCGGGGCAAAGCCGAATCTGCCGGTTGGCCTGATCTTCGCGTGCCTGGTCGCGGTCTATGTCGGGGTTCGGTATTACTGGCGGTGACGTGAAGCCGATGGCGTGTGGGACCGTCGGGTCATTTTCGCTTTGGATAGAGCGCCTGCATCATCGCGATGCGGGCGAAGTCGAGCCAGGCGCCGCCGTGTTCGGCGGCTTGCAACAGATTTTCCACGGTGGTCTGCCACGGCCGGGACCCGCTCTCGGCCTCCGGAATCTTTAGAATAAAGCCGCGCGCATCATTTAACGTGATCAGTCTGCCACCGCCGGGAAGCGGTACCGGCTGTTTGAAAGGCCTCGACCAGGACAGATTTACACCAGCCGCAAGGCAAGCTGCCGTTCGCGACCGGCGTAACGTTCGACAAACGCCTCAATCGATGAGGACAGATCCTCGAACGCGAGATCGGCACGGCGCTGGATTTCGCGCGCGACGTCCTTCGAGACGTCATCGGCCCAGTGCTCCGCGGTGTTGAACGCAACGACGCGCACCGGATCGCGATATTGCCCCGACATCAGGTCGGCGATGACGGTTTCGAGGTCGGCCGCTGCAACGGAAGTCTCGCGGAAGATGCGACCATCCGCATTGAAGTCGTCGACGACCAGATAGACGGTCTGATCGGCGCTGTCGGGAACGACCGAGGGTTTCCAGTTCGGGCTGCGCATCACCCGGCCTTTCGGGTACGGGACGACGGTCGTGCCGGCTTCTCGGCCTTCTTCGGAGCCTGCTTGGGAGTCTCCTTAGGCGTTTCCTTGGCGGTTTCCTTCGCGGCCACACCCTTCTTGCCGCTGATCGGCAGCAGCATCTCGCGCTGTCCTTCGGCCCGCTTCGGCGATTTCTTCGGCTTCGCCGCCGGCGCGGATTTGGTGTCGTCGCCGAGGCTCTGGCGCAGCGCAGTCATCAGGTCGACGACGTTGGTGCCGGGGCGCGGCTTCGCGGTGGCGGTGACGCGCTCGCCGTTGCGTTTGCGATTGATCAGCTCGATCAGCGCGGTCTCGTAGTGGTCCTCGAACTTGTCCGGCTCGAAGGATTTGGATTTCTGCTGCACGATGTGCTGGGCGAGATCCAGCATGTCCTTGGTGATCTTCACATCCTGGATGTCGTCGAAATATTCGGACTCCGAGCGAACCTCGTAGGGGTAGCGCAGCAGCGTACCCATCAGGCCTTTTTCAAGCGGTTCGAGCGCGATGATGTGCTCGCGATTGGTCAGCACCAGCCGTCCGATCGCCACCTTGTCCATGCTGCGGATGGTTTCGCGGATCACCGCGAAGGCGTCGTGGCCGACCTTGCCGTCGGGCACCAGGTAATAGGGACGGATCAGATAGCGGCTATCGATGTCGGACTTGGGAACAAATTCATCGATTTCGATGGTACGGGTGGATTCGAGCGCGATCTCGTCCAACTCGTCCTTGGAGATTTCGATGTAGGTGTCGGTATCGACCTTGTAGCCCTTCATGATGTCGTCGGCGGCGACTTCCTCGCCGGTGTCGGCATCGACCTTGGCATATTTGATGCGGTGGCCGGTCTTGCGGTTGATCTGGTTGAAGGAGACCTTCACGGTATCCGACGTCGCCGGATACAGCGCAACCGGGCAGGTCACGAGCGAAAGGCGCAAAAAACCTTTCCAGTTGGCGCGGGGGGCCATGGGATACTCCAAACCGCAACAGACCAAACCACAAGGATAGCACCGGGGGACCCGTATTCAAGCAACCGGGGAGGGGAATCTCCCAACGCCGTTAACCGTAAGGGTTTACGCGGCAGGCCGGGTGAGGGCAGCCGCACTTTCTCAAGCCGCTTCAGGACCAAAAAGCCGG
>JAQGJF010000777.1 GCA_028290765.1 Tardiphaga sp. | reverse complement strand
AACCGCAGAACCGGGCGCACTTTGACTGCGGCGTAAGTCATTCCGAGCCGGCCGGCGAGGTGCTCTAGCTCCCCGTAGCCGATCGCATCATGTGCGTCCTGCTGGGGCCAAATCAGAGCCGGTGCGTGATCCTGGTGTCCCAACGTGGCGATGCCCATTGCAATATAGGGCGTCAAGCCGTTTGGCGCCTGCTCATGCAACGCTGCGACGTAGGCGTTCAACTCGTCACGGCGGATTTGCAAGCGCTCGTTCAGCCTGACCCATTGCGACGCGCTTGAGTTTCCGCGTTTCTCCCACGACTGCTTCAATTGGCCAAAAAATTGCTTGAGGTCGGCTTTACATGAATGAAGCTCGAGGCAATGGTCGCCGAGACCGTGCTCACGTAAGCGACGATAGACCACGTCGAGCGCGGCTGTCTTTTCCGCGACGAAGAGAACCGTCTTGCGCGCGGCGAGGCAGGTCGCAATCATGTTGGCGATGGTCTGGCTCTTGCCCGTCCCAGGCGGCCCGACAATAACGAAATCACGACCCTGCGCTGCAGCAAGGCTGGCGGCGATCTGAGAGGAGTCGGCCGGCAGCGGCATGATGATGTCGGCGGATGCATAATGGCGATCGATGTCATTCTCATCCGGAAACGGCTGATCGGCGCCCTCGAAAGCGCGCTCAGGGTTGTCGATCAGATGCTTAACGACGCGGTTTCGTCGCAGGGCGTCGGTCCGGTCCGTAAGATCCTTCCACATCAGATATTTAGCGAAGGAAAACGTCGACAGCGCGATGTCGTCGGACACCTCGAAGCCAGGCATATCCCGCACTGATCGGCGCATGTGATCCATCACCTGCAGCACGTCGATACCCTTGCCGTCCTGCGGCAGGCCGTCGCGAAAATCCGGTAGGTTGACGTCGAACTCTCGTTTCACAAACTGCAGCAGGGTGGCATTCAGCCGCGGCTCGTCCTCGTGAAACTTGAGCCGGAAGCGGTCAGACACGCCAGAACGTTCTAGCTTGACGGGCAGCAACAAGATTGGCGCGCGGTAGATACGTTCGTCGGCCGGAGCTTTCTTCCATTTCAGCATGCCGACAGCCAGGTAGAGCGTGTTCGTGCCGCCTTCGGTGATGTCGCTCTTGACCTGCCGGTACAGCTCCGTCAGTCGTGCGAATAGCTCCTTCGAATCAAGCATGGACGAAAGTTCGTCCCGAAGCAGCGCTTCGGCGGCAAAGCCGCGGTGGAGGTCTTGTCCGCGTCGGTCGCGGTGCAGTTCCGCATCGCGTTCGCCTAGAGGGTTTTGCTCGGGCAGAGATATAATCTTGATAGCGGCATCGTCAGCAAGCCGGTCCTCCAGGAACGCGACGTCAGGACAGAGGAACGACACTGCCCGCTTGCTGTCGGAAAAATTCAACAGCCGATTGCGTAGCGACAGGTCAAGCAGCCGGGTCTGCCAGCGTTCTATACGGCCGGCTGCCGTGGTCGGCTTTTGGTAGGCGATATCGGCCGGCATCAGAAAATCGGGCTCCGCGGGGAGAGGGACTTCCGATGGCTCTTCGCTGTCAGGTATGTCGGTGGACGGGGCGGCTTCGTGCGACGCAAGCGGCATAATGCCCGCGGAGCGCGACCGCGCAATATCGACCGCGGAAATGAAGCGCTGCGGGGCGTTCTCTTCGAGCTTTGTTTCGCCGACCCTCTTCGCCTGCTCAAACGTCATCGCCGGCCGATGCGTGACTCCGGTGGTCTCGAATACGACCAATTCGCGCGCCGCGATTGCCTTGCGGATTTCGGCGACGTCGTATTCGACCGTTTTCGGCAAGGTGCGCTTCACCAGCCAGACGGCGGCGAAGGCATGGCCATCGAGCAGGAGGGCAACCGTGTTTAGTCCGGCAGCTTCCAACGCGGCCGCAAATAGTAGGGTGGTGTCGAGGCAGGTTGCGATCGAGTCGTGGGCAATCTTGCTCGGACCGCGGACCTTTTGGCCTCGCGATTCGAAGCTTGCCGGTGGCTGAGCATAATGAACGCCGAGCCCGGCGATGGCAGAATAAACCGCTGCGGCCAACATGTAGGCCCGCTTCGGATCGTTGCTTTGGTAGCCGTCGAGGGCCGACGAGTGGCCATGCCCGGCGAGGCGCTCCGCAGCCGACCGCAGCACCCGGAAGATCGCGGGATCGTTCGGCATGATGAAGGCCGGCAATAACTGGGCCATATCCGATACCCCGCCCCACTCATCCCGCGCCAGCAGCCGGACTGGCACGATCGTCTCGGCGAGGATGCGGTCTCCTTTCAAAAGGCGCAGTTTGATGTCGCCGCGCTCTGCCTCATCCAGTCCAGCAAGGTAGGCGGCGTCGAGGTCAATGCGACGATCCGACACCGTGAGGCTCTCTCCCGCTATTATGCGGTCGATGATCCAAGTCTTCGCTCTCAGAAAAGCGGGGCTGGCCGTGAGCTCCAAACGCGCATTTTCGATCGAGTCAGCTGTGGAATTTTCGATGCGAATAGAGCGGATCACCGGAATAGAATTTTGGTGCGATGCGAAGGTGAATGTCGAGGCAAGATCGGCGGCGAAGATTACGTTTCCATCTTGCGCCTGCGGGGCAAAGCCTTCCGCTAGATCAGTTATTTCAGTCTCGTCCATCGCCCCGGCCCAACATAAAACTCCCCAACCTCAGTTATTCCTATATTGCGAGCTTGATCGCAAGCGCCGTTTCTACTTTAAGGGTATTTGTCATGAATACCACACGCCCCTGTTCGAAGCAGGACCTGCGTGCGTCACACGTCGAGCCGTCAGAGCACCTTGCACCATGCGCTTCACCTTCATTCACGCGGCGGACCTTCACATCGACAGCCCGCTCGCGGGCCTGCGACTAAAGGACGAGGACGTCGCGCGGCGTTTCGCCAATGCCGGCCGCTGGGCGGTCCAGGCCCTTATCGAGGAGACGATCGCCAGCAAGGCCGCCTTCCTGATAATCGCCGGAGACGTGTTCGACGGGGACTGGAAGGACGTCACCACCGGATTATTTTTCGTCCGCGCCATCAGCGCGGTGCATCGCGCGGGTATCCCGACGTTCATAGTTAAGGGTAACCACGATGCCGACAGCCTGATGTCGCGCGATCTCGCTTATCCCGACTCGGTAAATGTTTTTCCGTCTAGCAAAGCGGTAAGCATCGCGCTCGATGCCTATCGCGTGGCGCTGCATGGCCGCAGCTTCCCGAACCGGCTTACCGATGAATTCGTCGAAACCTATCCCGCCCGACGCGACGGCTGGCTCAACATCGGCGTGCTGCATACGTCGCTCGACGGCACGCGCGGCCACCACGGTTATGCGCCGTGCACGGTCGATGATCTTAAGCGCTTTGGCTACGACTACTGGGCGCTGGGGCACATCCACGCCGCGGAGATCGTCAGCCGCGATCCGTGGATCGTGTTTCCCGGCAATCTGCAGGGGCGCAGCGTGCGCGAAACCGGCGCCAAAGGCGCGGTGCGCGTCACCGTTGAGGATGGTCGCATCGTCGACGTCACTCCATTGGCGCTCGATGGTGCGCGCTGGGCGCATCTCACGGTCAATGTGGCTGGTGCTGCCGACGAAGCCGAAATGATTGCGCTGATCGCTGCCGAGCTGGCCAGCGTTCACGCGCAAAGCGAAGGTCGGCCTCTGGCGGTTCGCGTCACCCTCGTCGGCACTACGGCGCTGCACAACCACCTTGTCGCGCGGCGCGAGATTCTGCAGGACGATGTCCGTGCCAGCGGCTTCCAGCTGGCTGCCGACTGCTGGATCGAACAGCTCAAGGTGAAGACGTCGCTGCTAGCCTGGCCCGCTGCGGCCCTCTCGCCCAGCGAAAGCCTCGACGTCGAGGATCTGCTGGCGGAGGCCACGGATGATCCGGGGTTCGCCGAAGTGTTGGCTGAACTGACCGAGACGGTAAAGGCGAAGCTTCCAAAAGACCTCCAGGAGGAGTTCTCCAAATCCGACATATTAAAATCGCTGGCCGATGATGCGCGCGCGATGCTCGCCGGAGAAGTGTCGTGAGAATTGAACATCTGGCGTTCGAGCGCTATGGCATCTTCGCCGACCGCAAGCTTTCGTTTGATCCGGAGGCGGCGCTGCACGTAGTACTTGGTGCCAACGAGGCCGGTAAAACGTCGGCGCTGTCGGCGATCGGCGATCTGCTGTTCGGGTTCGGAGCACGAACCGATTATGATTTCAGGCATGACAGCAAGCTGCTGCGGATCGGTGGCAGCTTCCTTCATTCCGATGGCCGGACAATTGCGGCATGGCGGCGCAAGGGCAACAAGAATACCCTGGTCGATGACAGCGACCAGCCGCTGCCGGACGATGCGCTTGCGGCGATCCTCGACGGGCTGTCGCGCGATGCGTTCCATCGCGAATTCGGCCTGACCGCGAAGGCGTTGCGTGAGGGCGGCGAAGATCTGCTCAGTGCCGGCGGCCGGCTGGCGGAGACTCTGGCCGCGAGTTCGGCGGGGATGGCTGAGTTGTCGCGGGTCAAGGACCGGCTGCAAGGCCAGGCCGAAGAATTGTTCACCACACGCCGGTCCAGCAACAAGCCGTTTTATCTGGCGGCGGATCGCCGCGACGCCGCCGACAAGGCGGTTCGAGAGGCGATCGTTACGCGCGAGGCGTTGCAGCAGCTGGAATTGGTCGTGCAGGAGGCACGTGCGCAGCTGGAGTCGCTGAACACTGCGCATGCGGCGAGCGGCGGCACCCTGGCGCGCTGGCAGCGAACCCTGCGGGTGCGCTCGCAGCTCACGCGGCTGGAAAGCCTCGGCGCGGAGTTGGCCGATCTTGCTGACTTACCGGCGGTCTCCGCGCAATCGCTTGCGGAATGGCGCGCGGCGCTGGACGACGATGCCGCGCTCGCAAGCGAGATGGCCGCGCTGGATGCGACGGGCGCAGCCGAAGCGGTCGAGATCGCCGCGATGGCTGTCGACGAGAGGCTGTTATCGGAGGGCGTTACGATTGATACACTCCGCGAACGCCTCGGCGCGGTCCGCAAGGCGACCGACGATCTGCCGCGACGCCGGCAGGCGCGCGACGCGGCGGAAGCGACCCTGGGCGACGCCGCGCATCGGCTCGGCCTAGCCTCTCACGCCATACTGCTCGAGCGATTGCCGACCGATCCGGCGCTGGCTCAGGCCCGCGAGCTTATCCAGCAAAGCAAGCGCGCCACGCAGGCAATTGCCGATGCCGACGCCAGGCACGTCAGGGCGCGGCAGGAGTTCGACGATTTCGCGGCCGGGAGCGGGGAAACCCATGAGGTCGTTGATGCTGAGCCATTGCGACAGCGCTTCGAGGCGCTCGGCGAGATTCCCGCGCAGGAGGAAAGGCTGCGCCGCGACCGCGCGGTCCTCGCAATTGAGACAGAAGGGCTGGGCGCTGCAGTGGCGTCCCTCGATCCGTCGCCCGGCGCGCTGGACGGATTGCGGGCGTTGCCGTTGCCTGAAAGCGCAGTGATCGCGAGATATGCGAATGCCTTCGAACTCAGTGAAACTGAGGTGAAGCGCCTCGGCGATGCGATCGCCGCAATCGACACCACAATCGCTGCAACCGAAGCGGAGCTGGCGGGACTGTCTAGCTCCGGCGCCGTGCCGACGCGCGCTCACCTCGTCGGCGCTCGGCGCGAACGCGACGCACACCTCGACGGACTACGCGCCGCGCTGGACGGCGATCGCCAGGTGCGCGCGACGCAATTCGAGGAAGCCGTGCGCTCGTCGCAGGCGATCGACGGGATCACCGATCTGCTCCTGTCCGACACCGGGCGCGCAGCCCTTCAGGAAGATGCACAGCGGCGCATTGCTGGAAGCCGCGGTGAACGCGAACGCGACGCGGCGAAGCTCGCCAGTCTGCAAGCGGGACTGTCCGAGATCAATGCGACATGGACGCAGAGCTGGACCGCGGCCGGCCTCGCCCCGCGCAGTCCGGCCGAAATGCTGCGCTGGCGCGAACGACTCGACGACATTCTGGCTCGGCTAGGCAAATGTGATTCGCAGCGGGCTGGCATCGACGCGCTAGCGGCGAGCCTTCAATCCGGGAAGATCGCGGTGATAGCGTTTCTCGAAAACGTGGGCCGCGCGCCCGATCACGCGCTTCCGCCAGACATCCTTTTTCGCGAGGCCAAGGCTCGCTTTGATCAGCTGTTGGCGGCCTGGGGTGAAGCAAAGGCGCGCTCGGTCGCCAAGCGCCGAATCGAGCGCGATCTGGCGGAAGCCGATGCCGCACGCGAAACCGCGCAATCAGTGCTCGCTGATTTGCGCGAGGTTTGGCCGGCGGCGATGGCGGGGGTCGGTTGCGCCGACGACACGACGCCAGCGCAGGCGGAAGCAGCGCTCACCGTCTGGAACTCGGTCCCTGTGCCCTAAGCGTACTAGGATCGGGAAGGGCGCAGTGTCGTGACCATCCAATTCGATCTGCGGGACTTCGAACGCGTTGTGTTCGAACTGCTGAGTCGGGTCGCGCCGGACCTCAAGAGTGGGTCT
>JAQGJF010000773.1 GCA_028290765.1 Tardiphaga sp. | reverse complement strand
GCCACCGGAAGCGTCGGTCGCGGACCTCGAGGCGCTGCGCCGACGCCTCGGCGTTTCCCGCAACGTGCTGATCCAGCCTTCATTCTACGGCACCGACAATCGCTGCATGCTGGACGCGTTGGCGCAGCTCGGCGACAGCGCCCGTGGCGTCGCCGTCGTCGATCCCGACATTGCCGACGCGGAACTGACCGACCTCGACAGGAGAGGCGTGCGCGGCGTCCGGATCAATCTCGAGAGCGGCGAAAACCGCGACCCCCATGTTGCGGCGTCAGCCCTCGATGCGATGGCGAAGCGGGTCCGGCATCTCGGCTGGCACATCCAGATCTATGCCGCGCTCCCGGTCATTGCCGCGGTGGCCGATCGGATCGCAGGTCTTCCGGTCGACGTCGTGATCGATCATTTCGGCATGGCGCAGGCCAGGGACGGTATCGCACTGGCCGGCTTCGCGGCTCTGCTCGATCTCCTTAAAACGGGTCGCACCTACGTCAAATTGTCCGCGCCGTACCGCATCTCGCAACAACCCGGCTACGCCGATGCGGCGCCCATCGCGCGCGCACTGATCGCCGCCGCGCCCCAGCGCATGCTGTGGGCCAGCGACTGGCCGCACACCGATCGAACCCCCGGGCGCAAGGCGTTCGAACTCCATCCGTTCCGGACCATCGACGATCGGCTGGTTCTCGATCTTCTCGCGGAGTGGTGCGGGGACATGGCCATTGAGCGAGCCATCCTGGTCGAGACGCCCGCCCGGCTCTATCGGTTCTAGATTCCTTTGAGGGTAAGGCCAAATAGCCTGTCGTTGTTCGCAGGATGGGCGGTCAATCAGCAACCATCGTACACCAGGTTTCAGTTCTATTTGAGGGTCGTCACCCCGGAACAATATAGCCTTGGGGTTGAACCGAAACGCCCCGCGCGCGTTGTGCACCACGGCTATCCCACCGTTCAGGGGCGCTGATGTCGGTCGCCGCCGCAGCTATGTCCGAAACAATCCCGGTGGTCGACACCGGGATTGTTTCGCTCGCCATCCTCGCCGCGGTCCACGAAAAACCCATCGACGTGGACCAGGCACGGCGGGAATACGTCACCCCCGGCGCCTTTGCCGACCGCGACGTGCTGCTGCGCGCGGCCAAGGCCGAGGGATTTCGGGCGCGCCACGTCACGATCAGCTTTGCCCGGCTTGCCTCTACGCCGCTGCCGGCGATCGCCGAAGGCCTTGACGGCCGCTTCTTCATCCTGGCGCGGGTCGAGCCCGACGGCGTGCTGGTGCAGGAAGTCGGCCGGCCGCCGGCGCGCTGGAGCGAGGCCGAACTGGCCGCGCGCTGGGGCGGCGGCCTCATTGTCATCACGCTTCGCGACAGCGCCGGCGGCGGCTTTGCGCGATTCGGGCTGACCTGGTTCGTGCCGGTGGTGGTCCGGTTCAAACGTATTTTCGCCGAAGTGCTGCTGATTTCGCTGTTCATGCAGATCGCGGCTTTGGCGACACCGCTGTTCTTCCAGGTCATCATCGACAAGGTGCTGGTCCACAAGGGGGTCAGCACCCTCACCGTGGTGATGATGGCGCTGATCGGCCTCGCGGTGCTGGAAATCACCTTGAGCGGCATCCGCACCTATCTGTTCGCTCACACCACCTCCAGGATCGACGCGATCCTCGGCGCCAAGCTGTTTCAGCATTTGATCGCGTTGCCGATCGCCTATTTCGAATCCCGCCCGGTGGGGCAGACCGTGGCGCGGGTCCGCGAGCTGGAGAACATCCGCCAGTTCCTCACCAGCTCCGGCCTCACCCTGATCATCGATGTCGTCTTCACCATCGTGTTCTTCGCGGTGATGGCGCTGATCGCGCCGTGGTTGACCCTGATTCCGCTCGCCGCGATCCCGCTTTACGTCCTGGTCTCGCTGGTGGTGACGCCGATCCTGAAAGCGCGAATCCAGGAACGGTTCCAGCGCGGCGCACAGAACCAGTCCACGCTGGTCGAGATGCTCACCGGGATGGAGACGGTGAAGGCGATGGCGATCGAATCGCAGGCGCGGCGCCGCTGGGAGCGCCAGCTCGCCGGCTACATCACGGCGTCGTTCCGTACCGTCAGCCTCGGCACGGTGGGCTCGCAGAGCGTGGCGCTGATCAACCGGCTGTCGATGGCGCTGATCCTGTGGCTCGGCGCCGCCGCGGTGATGGACGGCAGCCTGACGATCGGTCAGCTCGTCGCCTTCAACATGCTGGCGAGCCAGGTCAGCCAGCCGATCCTGCGGCTGGCGCAGATGTGGCAGGATTTTCAGCAGTTCCGGATCTCGATCGAGCGGCTCGGCGACATCATCGATACGCCGGCCGAGACGGTCCGCGCCAGCGTGCGCCACGATCTGCCGCCGGTGCGCGGCGACATAAGGTTCGAGCACGTCGTGTTCCGCTACCGGCCCTCGACGCCGGCGGTGCTCGAAGACGTGTCGCTGCAGATCGCGCCGGGCGAAGTCATCGGTATCGTCGGCCGCTCCGGCTCCGGCAAATCGACCCTGATGAAACTGGTGCAGCGCTTCTACGTGCCGGAAGCCGGCAAGGTGTTCGTCGACGGCGTCGACGTGGCGATGATCGATCCGGGCTGGCTGCGCCGCCAGATCGGCGTCGTGCTGCAGGAAAACGTGCTGTTCAACCGGACGGTGCGCGACAATATCGCGCTGGCCAATCCGGCGATGTCGCTGGAGCACGTGATCCAGGTGGCCCAACTGGCCGGCGCGCATGATTTCATCCTCGAACTGCCGCACGCCTACGACACCCTGCTGGAGGAGCGCGGCGCCAACCTGTCCGGAGGACAGCGCCAGCGCATCGCGATCGCCCGCGCGCTCGCCACCGACCCGCGCATCCTGGTGTTCGACGAGGCGACCTCGGCGCTGGACTATGAGAGCGAGCGCATCATCCAGACCAACATGCGCGCGATGTGCCGCGATCGCACCGTGCTGATCGTCGCGCACCGCCTGTCCGCGGTGCGCCACGCCGACCGGATCGTGGTGATGGATCGCGGCCGCGTCGTCGAGCAGGGCACCCATGCCGACTTGCTGCGCAATGACGGCTTCTATGCCGGCCTGGTTCGGCAGGCCGAGCCCGATCCGGATGGCGGCAGGGCGGAGCAGGCGGCATGATGTTGCCT
Organism: Tardiphaga sp.; assembly: GCA_028290765.1. Next base: position 770 of record JAQGJF010000773.1, on the reverse strand, counting down.
TGGAAATTTCCTTGGAAACTATCTTGGAGATTTCCTTCGAGGTTTCCTTGGAAATTTCCTTCGGGATTCCCTTTTAGATTCCCTTGGCTCGCGCGCACTCTCAACCAAGGGCCACGCCGCAACGCGCTGGAGCGCGCCTTCCTGCCGGCGGCACTGGAAATCGTCGAAACGCCGCCGTCGCCGACCTGGCGCATCACCGCCCTGGTCATCGTCGGATTTCTCGCCGCTGCGCTGTTGTGGGCGGCGGTGAGCCACATGGACATCATCGCCGTGGCCGAGGGAAAATTCGTGCCCGTAGGGCAGGTCAAGGTGGTGCAGCCGCTGGAGACCGCGGTGGTGACCGCGATCCATGTCGAGGAAGGGGCGCATGTCCGTCACGGCGACACGCTGATCGAACTCGATCCGACCGACACCACCGCCAATCTCGGCAGCCTGCGCTACGACCGCGGCCAGGCGCTGCTCGACGCCGAGGCGGCGCGGATCCTGCTTGCGGACCGCGGCATCGACGGCTTTGTCGGGCCCGAGGGCGCCAACCCCGTGCTGGTCGCGGCGGTGCGCGACCAGACCCGTGAGGAGCTGGCCCGCTTCGACGCCGCGATGGCGGCGATCGATGCGCAACGCCAGCAGCGTGAAGCGGCGATCCGCTCGGCGCGCGCGCAGCAGGACGTGCTGGCCGAAGTCATTCCGCTGCTTGCCGATCGCTATGACGCGCTCAAGGGCTTGTTCGAGCGAGGCAACGGACCGAAGCCGCCGATGCTGGCGGTGCAGCA
>JAQGJF010000762.1 GCA_028290765.1 Tardiphaga sp. | reverse complement strand
CGTCGGCTACAAGGTGGTATGGACCGAGTTTCCGTCGGGGCCGCCACTGCTCGAAGCTCTCAACGTCGGCGCGATCGATTTCGGCAACACCGGCGAGGCGCCGCCGATCTTCGCGCAGGCGGCGGGCGCACCGATCCAGTATGTCGCCTATGAGCCGCCCGCGCCGAAAGGCGAGGCCATCCTGGTGCAGAAGGACAGCAAGCTCAACTCCGTCGCCGAACTGAAAGGCAAGAAGGTCGCGCTCAACAAGGGATCGAACGTCCATTATCTGCTGGTGAAGGTGCTGGAAAAGGCTGGCGTCAAATATTCCGAGATCGAGCCGGTGTTCCTGGCGCCGGCCGACGCGCGCGCGGCGTTCGAGCGCGGCGCGGTCGATGCCTGGGTGATCTGGGATCCGTTCCAGGCCGCCGCCGAAGCCGCCACCGGCGCCCGCGCGCTGGCCGACGGAACCGGCATCGTCTCGAACTACCAGTTCTATTTCGCCTCGAAGAAATTCCTCGAAAGCGATCCGAAGACCGTCGATCTGGTGCTGGCCCAGCTCAGCGAGGTCGACGACTGGGCCAAGAGCGACATCCATGCCGTCGCCGAGCAGTTGGCGCCGGCGGTTGGGCTCCCGGTTGCGGTGGTCGAAGTGGCGCTGAAGCGGCAGTCCTACGGCATCAAGCCGCTCAGCGACGCTGTGATCGCGGATCAGCAACAGGTGGCGGATACGTTCTTCGCACTTGGCCTGCTGCCGAAACAAATCAGGATAGCCGACGTGGCACGGAGGCCCGGCACATGAGCAACAACCCATCCCCCAGCGCCAACATTCTCTGGTTCCTGCCGACCCATGGCGACGGCCGCTATCTCGGCACCACCACCGGCGGCCGCGAGGTCAACTTCAATTATCTGCGCCAGATCGCGCAGGCCGCCGATCAGCTCGGCTATTTCGGCGTGCTGCTGCCGACCGGCCGGTCCTGCGAGGATTCCTGGGTCGTGGCTTCAGCGGTGGCGCCGTGGACCGAGCGGTTGCGCTACCTGGTCGCGGTGCGGCCGGGGCTGCAGTCGCCGAGTGTGGCGGCGCGGATGACCGCGACGCTCGACCGGGTGACCAACGGACGGCTTCTGGTGAATGTCGTCACCGGCGGCGATCCAGTCGAGAACAAGGGCGACGGCATCTTCCTCGCCCATGACGAACGTTACGCGGTGACCCGCGAATTTCTGAACGTCTATAGCGACCTGCTTGCCGGCAAGACCGTGAATGTCGAGGGTCAGCACATCCGCATCGAGGACGGCCGCCTGCTGTTTCCGCCGGTGCAGTCGCCGCACCCGCCGCTGTATTTCGGCGGATCGTCGGATGCCGGCATCGACGTCGCCGTCGACACCGTCGACAAATATCTTACCTGGGGCGAGCCGCCGGCGCATGTCGCCGACAAAGTCGCGCGGGTCAGAGCCGCCGCTGCCGCACGCGGGCGGAAACTTTCCTTCGGCATCCGTCTGCATGTGATCGTGCGCGAGACCAATGCCGAGGCGTGGAAGGCGGCGGATGAGTTGATCCAGCACGTCACCGACGAAACGGTTGCCTCGGCCCAGAAGATTTTTTCGCGGATGGATTCGGTCGGGCAGCAGCGTATGGCGCAGCTGCATGGTGGCCGGCGCGACCAGCTCGAAATCAGCCCGAACCTCTGGGCCGGTGTTGGCCTGGTGCGCGGCGGCGCCGGAACCGCGCTGGTCGGCGACCCGCCAACGGTCGCGGCGCGGATCCGGGAATACCAGGATGTCGGCATCGATACCTTCATCCTGTCCGGCTATCCGCATCTCGAGGAAGCCTATCGTTTTGCCGAACTGGTGTTCCCGCTGCTGTCGCTGGCGCAGCCGAACAATGTGACGCCGCTGCGCGTCAATACCGGCCCATTCGGCGAGACCGTTGCCAACGAACATCGTCCCCTGGTGAAGGCAGCGCAATCATGAGCCTGATCGAGAGCCTGCCGCGCGGTCGCGCGCTGCGATTGCCACGCGCCGACGGCCTGATCCAGTGGATCGTGCCGCTGGTGATCGTCCTGGTCTGGCAGGCGGCCTGCGTCAGCGGCTTTGTGCCGGTACGGGTGCTGCCGGCGCCGAGCAACGTCGCGCTGGCGGGCTGGAAGCTGCTCGTGTCTGGCGAGCTCGTGCGCAACATCGCGGTCAGTTTCTGGCGTGCCAGCACCGGCTTTGTCATCGGCGGCAGCATCGGCTTCGCCTTCGGCCTGGCCAACGGCCTGTCGCAGCTCAGCAGCAAATTGACCGACACCACGCTGCAGATGGTGCGCAATATTCCGCATCTGGCGCTGATCCCGCTGGTGATCCTGTGGTTCGGGATCGACGAATCCGCAAAACTGTTCCTGGTGGCGCTTGGTGTGTTTTTCCCGATCTATCTCAACACCCTGCACGGCATCCGCACCGTCGATCCGCAATTGATCGAGATGGGACGCATCTACGGCATGACCGATGGCGAGTTGTTCCGGCGGGTGATTTTCCCCGGCGCGCTGCCGTCGATCTTTGTCGGCGTACGCTTTGCGCTCGGCATCATGTGGTTGACGCTGATCGTCGCGGAAACCATCGCGGCTTCGTCCGGACTTGGCTACATGGCGATGCAGGCGCGCGAGTTCATGCAGATCGACGTCGTGGTGCTGAGCATCCTCATTTACGCCTTGCTGGGAAAGCTCGCCGACAGCGCCTCGCGCGTGTTCGAGCGGTTGACGCTGTCCTGGCACCCCGCCTTTCAGAAACATTGAGAACGCACAAATGCAGGAAGCCCTTCGTTTTCTTCAGCCGGACGCCCAGGCGGTGAATACCGTGGAGTTCATTGAACAGGCGCGGCTATTGCGCCGCGGTCCGGTGGCGCCGTCGCGCGCTCTGGCGCTGACAATCAGGGGCCTGCGCAAGGCATTCGGCGACAACGAAGTGCTGCGCGGCATCGACCTGCATATCCCGGCCGGCCAGTTCGTCGCCGTGGTCGGGCGCAGCGGCTGCGGCAAGAGCACGTTATTGCGGCTGATCGCGGGGCTCGAGAGTATCGACGCCGGCACCATCAGCTTCGGCGAGGAAGCCCGTGCGGGAGACGTCCGTGTGATGTTTCAGGAGCCGCGGCTGCTGCCATGGGCGCGGGTTCTGTCCAATGTCGAAGTCGGTCTCGGCCGCGACCGCGCATCGGCCGATGCCAAGGCGCGTGCGCAAACCGCGCTTGCCGAAGTCGGCCTCGACGACAAGCGCGCCGCCTGGCCCGCGGTTCTGTCCGGCGGTCAGAAGCAGCGTGTGGCGCTGGCCCGCGCACTGGTCAGCCATCCGCGCGTGCTGGCCTTCGACGAGCCGCTCGGCGCGCTCGATGCGCTGACGCGGATTTCGATGCAGCGACTGCTCGATCGCGTCTGGCGCGACCAGGCCTTTACCGCGATCCTGGTAACCCATGACGTGTCGGAAGCCGTCGCACTGGCCGACCGCGTCCTGGTGATCGAGGATGGCCGCATCGCCCACGACATCGATGTCCAGCTCGCGCGTCCGCGGCGGCGCGGCTCGGCCGATCTTGCCGCACTGGAAGGCGCGATCCTGCAGCATCTGCTCGAGGGCGCCGAGCCATCATCCGACCTATGAGGCCATCATGAATTCCGCCGTTCGCCATATCAGGATAGATCGCGACGTTTCCGCCGCCGATTTTCGCGGCGCCATGCGTCAACTGGCGGGCGGCGTCAGCGTCATAACTGCCGGGCGCGGCAAAGACATCACCGGCATGACGGTCACGTCGGTGTCGTCGCTCTCGGTCGAGCCGCCGACCCTGATCGTCAGCATCAACCGGGAAGCCTCATCCTGGCCGCTGATCAAGCGCCACGGCTCTTTCGGCGTGAACATGCTCGCCGCCGACCAGATCGATATCGCCGAACGGTTCGCCGGCAAGGGCGGTCTCAAGGGAGCCGACCGGTTTGCCGGAGCGCAGTGGGCGACCCGGGTGTCGGGCGTGCCGCTGCTGGTCGGATCGCTGGCCGCCATCGACTGCGAGGTCGAGGACGTCGTCGAACGCCATTCCCATGTCCTCGTGATCGGGCGGGTTCTGGACATTAGCACGTCGGGCCGCGCCGCAGCCCTGGCCTACTGGCAGGGTCAGTATGTGGCGATCGACCAGAACGAGGACGCCGTCAGGCTCGCGGAAGTCAGCCTGCCCAGTGCACGGGCGTTGCGGGAGATCTGACAGCGCGGAGTACGCATTGACCTCATCCTGAGCATCGCGAAGCGGGACTGTGAACCGTCCATGTGAATTCGTCCGGGGATCAGCCCGGTTCGCTTGCGAATTCCTCATCGGCGCGATCAGTACCTCGCAAGCATCGGCCCGCTAGTATCGAATTTGTAGTTGAAGCCGACGCGCAGGATGTTGTCGGTGATGTGCGAACGGTAGGTGCTGGTCAGGAAGGCTCCGCTGGTGGTCACGATCGGCGTGACAAAGGACCCCGACACGGTGCCGAGATCGACATAGAGGTATTCGATCTTGGCGGTCCAGTTTCCGCTGACGGCGCCTTCAAGACCGGCCCCGACGGTCCACCCGACCCTGGTGGTGCCGTTGCTAAAGGACCCGGAGACCGGCGTCAGAATGACCACATTGGTACCCTGCGGTCCGGTAATGTTGGTGCCGCTGACCGTGCCGCTGGTGCTCACCCGGCCGTAGGCCAATCCACCTGTCAAATAAGGGAGCAGCGTCGGCGTGACGGTGGGGCCGATACGACCGCGAACTGTGCCGAACCATTCTAGTTTCTGGCTCAGGCTATCGGTGACCGGCAGGGCCGCCGTGTTGAAGGGAGCAGTGTCGCCGACATGCCCGGTCGAGCATGCGCTGGAAAGGGCCGCCAGCGTCGTCCCGCCGACCGCGCCGCCGGCGCACGACGTCGTGGTGCCGCCTCTCTGGCCGGAGCCCTGGATGTCGGCCTCCAGACTGAACACCCAGTTGGTAACCTGCCAGTTGTAGCCGAACTGGCCGCCGCCGATGACGCCGTTGAGATCGAAGCGGGGGTTGCTGGAGCTTACTATCCCGGCGATCGGGTCGCTCAACGGCACCGTGGTGGCCGAACGGCCCCAGCCATATCCGATGTTGCCGCCGAGATAGAAACCGGTCCAGTTATAGACCTGCGCAACGGCCACCGGGGCCTTGTAAACCGGTGCTGCCGGTAAATCGGCCGCAACGGCGGAGCCAATTGTCGCGAAAGAAAGCAACGCGGCCGTTGTCACGAGAAGCTTGTTCATGGCTGCCCCCAATGAGCGGATAGCTACCCCAAAGCCTTCTCAGAATAACAAGATTGCCCCTTCCCCGGTATCAACCGTTCAGATGAGGTTCGACGTTACCAACTAAGATTTGGTGCCTTCCGCGAGATGGTGACGGCCACCGGCGCTTTCACTTCATCATCTTCTCGGCCTCGGCGCGCAAAGCCTGGCGCGAAGCATCGCGGGTATAGAACATGTGGCCGCCGGGATAGACCACGAGCCTGACGCGATCGGGGGTGGCATAGGGCGGCAACTGGTCGAGCTGCATTTTCGAACCGAAATACGGCGTGGCCAGATCGAACAGTCCGTGCGCCACCAGCACTTTCAGTTTGGAGTCGAGGGCAAGGATCTGTTTCAATTGCGAGACCGATTGAGTCGGCTCCCGGCCACGGCCGAAATCCCAGGCCCTGTTGACCGAACCTGAGAGCAATTCGTAGGCGCCGTCCGGTCGCCAGTTGAGCGTGCGGGTGGTGAGGTCGACCACGGCGCTGGTCAGCGGCGCGAGCAGTGCTTCGCCGGACGGATCGTCGAAATGATGAAAGCTCGAATCCGGATTGGGGTCTTGCCCCAGGACCGAGGCATCGTAGCGTCCCGTCACCTTGCCGCTTCGCCGATCGTATTCGCGGCGGAACTCGGAGATGTCGAAACGGCCGGCCAGTCTGCGGCTCACCGCCTGATCGATGCCGGTCAACCCCGCCACCCGGTCGGCCAGCCGCGTCGTCGCCTCGGCGTCGGCCTGGCCCTTGATGAGATCGTTCAGGAAATCGCCGCGTGCATAATTTTCGACGTCGGCCATGTCGGCGCGCGAAATCGGGCCTTTGGCCTCGCGCGCCACCGCTGCCATGGTCGGCAGGCTTGCGACGTATTGCAGGAGGCTGGAACCTGAATATTCGCGAAAGTCCAACAGCGGCGAGATCAGGATCAGGCCCGTCACGCCGACGCCTCGCTCGGTTTGCAATTCGCGCACCACGCGCGGGCCGCGAATGCCGCCATAGCTTTCGCCAACCACGAATTTCGGCGACAGCAGCCGATCGGACTTTTCCAGCCAGCGGCGGATCGTCACGGCGATCGAAGCGACGTCGCCGTCGACCGAGAACAACTGTTTGCGCACCTCATCGCCGGTGGCGACGAAGCGACTATAGCCGGTGCCGACCGGATCGATGAAGACCAGATCCGTGAAGTCGAGCCAGGTCTCGGCGTTGGGTTGCAACTCCGGCGTGGCCGAGGGCGTGGCAGCGTCCCCGTTGAGCGGCAGCCGCCAGGGGCCCGCATTGCCGAGTTGCAGCCAGGCCGACGCCGAGCCGGGGCCGCCATTGAAGACGAATGTGACCGGCCGGTTCTTCGTCTCGGTGCCGTCCAGCTGATAGGAGGTATAGGCGATATCGGCCTGCGGCTCGCCCTTTCCGTCGAACAGCCGGATCGAACCCGCGGTGGCGGTGAAGGCCAGCGTGCGGCCGGGAAGCGCCAGCGTCTGCTTGGTGGTGGAATCCGGCGGCAGGCGATGCTGTTCGGCGACGGCCGGTGTGCCCGGAGCGTTACCGCGTCCACCCGCCGCACCGGACCGCTGGCCCGGCGGCGTCTGGCCTGCCGGCGCGGTTGCGCCCTGCTGTTGCGATGGCGGCGTGGCGTCCTGCGCGCTGGCACTGACCAGCATCGGAAAAACCGCCAGCGAAAAAGCGAGCAACGCGACGGCGGCGCGTACAGGGCGCGATGCCTCGAAAGGGGCGGGCATACGTCGTTTTCTCCCTGCGCTTCTCGTTATCCGCGATTGATGCGGCATGGCTGCGCCAATCGCGCGGATCGATCATCCCGGGATCGTCCCCGGTTTGCATCTCACAATTGCGACAGTCGGTGTCGGATGCGGCTTTAGGTCCGGCGCAGCCGGATCGAGGGTTTTTAGCCCGGGAGCGGCTCGTCGGCCCTGCGGGGCTGGAGGCCAGCGGTTTTCGGCAGGGCGCCATCCGCTTCGAATGAGATGCCGATCCGGTTGTGCTGCGACCAGGCGAAACGGCAATTGAAGGTGCGGCGATTCCTGGCGATCATCAGTACAAATCGGTCCGGGACGACGGTCGGATCGGCCAATTCGATGGCCGCGCCCTCGGACGACAGGTTCACGACGGTACAGCTCCAGCAGGCTCCACCGCTTGAAATATACGCGGGTTCTTCAAGCTCGGATCTTGAATGCTTGCGTCTGTCGTCCACGATCCGGCGCCCCCCGAAGAGCAGCTACTTTGCTGTCGTCATCTTAAGGAATGGTTCAACCGGTTCATCAGTCTGTAAGCAAATACCTCTTGTGGAAATCAAAATTCTGTCGTCGGATTTCTGGGACGCGCATGGTTCGATCTGAAGCCCATTGAAGGTTGTGCGACGCGATATTTTTTGGGTCGCGGCCGGCACAGCGCCAGGGGACAGCTCCGGAACGCTTTCAGTTCGGGCAAGCTTGGTTTTTGAAGCTCTTTCCCGGGCTTCACCGACTTGCCCGTCGCATCCTTCATATGCGGCGGATGTATTTAGTGTTTCCAGGCTTTCGCTTTATCTTGGTGACCGGTCGACGGGGCGCTGCCATTGGCAAACGTCAATCGGGAGTGGGCAAAGCGACGCCTGTTGCATGAAGTTCGGGATGATCGGCGAAGATGGAAACAATTCGAATCGAGGTTGAAGCGTCCGGGCCGGTATCGGGACTGCTGATGAATCCCCTCGCCGCGCGCGCCTGCTTTATATTCGCCCATGGCGCGGGCGCCGGCATGACCCATTCCTTCATGGAGAGCGTCGCCACCGGCCTGTTCGAGCGCGGCATCGCGACCCTGCGCTATCAGTTTCCGTATATGGAGAAGGGCTCGAAGCGACCGGATCCCCCGGCGATGGCACACGCCACCGTGCGAGCCGCGGTGGCCGAAGCGGCCCGCCGCTGCGACGGCCTGCGGCTTGTCGCCGGCGGCAAATCGTTCGGCGGACGGATGACCTCGCAGGCGCAAGCCGCCGCTCCGCTGCCAGGCGTGCGCGGGCTGGCCTTTCTCGGTTTTCCGCTGCATCCCGCCGGAAAGCCCTCCGAGGATCGGGCCAGGCATCTCGCCGATATTGAACTCCCGATGTTGTTCCTGCAGGGCACCCGCGACAACCTCGCCGAGCGGCCCCTTGTCGAGCATGTGATGGAGGCACTTGGAACGAAGGCCTCGCTCAAATGGTTCGAACATGCGGACCATTCTTTTCACGTCCCGGCCCGGTCCGGCCGCAACGATCGCGACGTCATGCGCGAAGTGCTCGATACGCTTGCAATCTGGATGGCCGCGCTGGCCCCATGAATCATGAACGACGATAAAAGCCCGCTGGCCGATCTGATGAACTGCATCACCTGCAGCCAGACCATGAAGCTCGAAAAAAGCACGCCCGACGGCGCCGGCGGCGATCTCATTCAATATCGCTGCGAGATCTGCGGCAGGATCGAGATGCTGAGACTGTTGCGCCGAGCCCGGGCTTAGTCGGCTTCCGGACAACAAGCCCGCAGGGAACGTTGGTTTGCCTGTCGCGTTGCCGTCCAAAGGGAGAATTTCCAAAGGGAGAATTTCCATGGCTCGGTCATTTTCGTTGAAGCTGTTCATGGTCGTGCTGGCGCTTTCGCCGTTGACTGCATTGGCGCAAAGCGGAGGCGGGTCGGCAGGTGGTTCCACCGGCGGCGCTTCGAGCGGCACGTCCGCGGCCACGGGTTCGTCGACGCCGGGGTCGGTGGGCGGTGCGGCCGCCGATCCGGGCGCCTCATTGGGTGTCAAGGGTGCAGGCACCAGCGGCACCGACGCATCCAATGCCGCGAGAGGTGGTAATCCCGCGACGCCGGGTACCAATGCATTGGGTACTGCGAATTCGTCCGGTGAACCGAGCGGCACCGTCGGCATGGCCGGCGGCACGTCGGCGGGCGCCGGCCTCGGCACGGGCGATCCGATGGTCGATTCCCAGGACCGCGCGGTCGACAAGAAGATCAAAAGCATCTGCAAGGGATGCTGATCGCCCCTCGAAGGCAATCGCAATGATTGCGCATCCGGTTGCCTCGCCGTCGCGATGGGGCGCGTGGCGCTCCTTAGCAAATTCGAGACTAATTTCTGCGAGAAATAGACTGCACTCTCGTCGTTAACGAGAGAACATGCCGCGAACGTCTTGCGTTGCCACTAGCCTTAGCGGGCATTGAGCCTGCGTACTACAGCGGCCAGTGGTCAAAAGGCCTCAGTGCCTTTCGGAACGAGTTGTGGCAAAATCGCCTGAGTTTTCGTGCCGTTGCTTTGGTTGTTGGAGTATCCCATGGCCCCGCGTGCCAACTGGAAGGGCTTCTTGCGCCTTTCCCTCGTTACCTGCCCGGTCGCTTTATATCCGGCGACGTCCGA
>JAQGJF010000747.1 GCA_028290765.1 Tardiphaga sp. | reverse complement strand
AAGTTCCTGATGCAGGAGGAAAATCTCGGCCCCTACGTCGAAGGCGCGCTGGGCCGCTGGTTCCCGGTCACGATTGCCGGACAAAAGAGCCCGTTCTGGCAGGCTGACCGTCACCGCAAGGCGGTCTATACTCAGTTTACCGGCGGTACCCAGGCGTTCGACTTCGTCAAGAATTACAAGTTCACGATTCTGAACAATGAGAATGTCTGGGCCAAGGCGATGAACAGGGTGGTGAGCGAGAAGGTTCCGGTCGACAAGGCCGTCGACGAACTGATCGCCCGCATCAAGGAAGTCGCAGGCTGATACGCGGCTGATGCCGGCCGCAGCCGCGGTCGGCATCCTTTGACCGGGTGCGTGAATGACGACGATGACGCTGTCACGCTCTGGTGCGGCCCCCCGCGGGCTGTTGTCAGGGCGTTTTACCACCCCGCAGGTCTGGGGGCTGGTGCTGCTCGCCCCCTATGTGCTGGTGTTCCTCGCCTTCGTGGTCTACCCCGTCGGCTACGGGCTTTGGCTGGCGCGTCATCCGGCCAGCTATGTCGCGCTGTACAACGATCCGATTTTCGCCCGCGCCGCGATCAACACGCTGATCTTTCTGGTGGTCGGCATCAATTTGAAGATGCTGGTGGCGTTGTTTCTGTCCGGCTTCTTCATCCAGTCGCGCTCCTGGATCAAATGGCTGTCGGTGCTGTTCATCCTGCCCTGGGCGGTGCCGTCGATCCCGACCATTCTGTCTGTGCGCTTCATGTTCAATCCCGAATGGGGCGTGGTCAACAACCTCATTTTCAAGTTCACCGGCGAAGACGGCCCGAACTGGCTCAACGACCCGGCGGTCGCGCTCACCATGGCGATCCTGATGCACATCTGGAAATCGCTGCCGTTCTGGACCCTGATCCTGATGAGCGGACGGCTGGCGATCTCGCAGGATCTGTTCGAGGCGGCCGAGGTCGACGGCGCCAGCTGGTGGCAGAAATTCCGCTTCGTCACCTGGCCCTCGATGCAGGTGCTGTATCTCACCTGCACGCTGCTCTCGATGATCTTCACGCTGGGCGACTTCAACAGCGTCTACCTGTTGACCGGTGGCGGGCCGGCGGATCTCACCCACGTGCTGGCCACGCTCGGCATCCGCTATCTGCGGCTCGATCAGCTCGATCTGGCGATGGCCTCGATCGTCGTGGCACTGCCGCTGGTGCTGCCGCTGGTGTATTTCATGATGAAACGGCTGTCGCGATGAGGCTTCCCGCTCTAAGAATGCCTACTCTAAGAATGCCGACTTGGCGTGAGGTCGGGATCGAGGCGCGGCTGCTGCTGATCGGCATCCCCGTGCTGCTCTGGACCATGATTCCGATCTATCACATGTTCCTGTTCGCGATCTCGCCGAAGCAGGACGCCTTCGCCGGCAAGCTGTGGCCGGATCATCCGACGCTGAACAATTTCCGGATTGTCTTTAACCAGCAGCATTATTTCCTGCGCGATTTCTGGATCCAGTTCTGGAATTCGCTGGTCATCGCGGTTGCCGTCGGTGCGCTGACGCTGTTCGTCGCCACCGCGGCGGCGTTCGCCATCTCCAGGCTGCGGGTGCCGGGCGGTCGCTGGGTCATGAACCTGGCGCTGTTCACCTATTTCATCCCGGCCGCCTTCCTCGCCGTGCCGATGTACCGCACCATGGGCAATTACGGCCTGCTCAACAACCACTGGTCCCTGATCCTGGCGATGGTCACGATCGCGTCGCCCTATGCGATTTGGGTGCTCAAGCAGGCCTCCGACAAGCTTCCGCTGGAACTGGACGAGGCGGCGGTGATGGACGGCGCCACCACTTTGCAGCTGTTCCGGCTGGTCTATCTGCCCTTGATGCTGCCGTCGATGGTGGCGATCGGCATCTACGCCATATTGCTGGCCTGGAACGAATATCTCTACGCGTTCCTGCTGCTGTCCAAGGACACCGAGATCACTCTGCCGGTGGCGCTCGGCAACTTCCTGGCCGCCGACGATTCGCCGTGGGAATTGCTGATGACGACAGGCTTCATTTACGCCCTGCCGCCCGCTGCGATCTACTACGTGTTCAAGCGCTACATGGTGGGTGGGCTGACGGCGGGTGCGGTGAAGTCCTGAACAACAACCGCCGTCATTCCCGATGCGCAATTGCGCATCGCGGATGCGCCACTTGGCGCAGGCCCGGAATCCATAATCCCCGCGGTGGTTATGGATTCCGGGCTCGCGCAAGGGCGCGCCCCGGAATGACGAAAGTTAACTCACCCCTTCGGTCCCCGCTTGACATAACGCCCCGCCGAACCGGCCGCCGAGATCAGGTCGTGCTTGACGATTTCGAGCACGGCGTTGGTGGCGGCGGAGATCACCCGTCGCGGGCTGTGAACCCAGGCGATCGATCGTGAGATGCCGGGGCGGGCGAACCGGCGCGCCTCAACCCGTCCCGCGGCGAGCATCTGATGCAACGCGATGCTCGGCAGCACCGTGACCAGCTGCGTCGATGCCACGACTTCGCAGAT
>JAQGJF010000715.1 GCA_028290765.1 Tardiphaga sp. | reverse complement strand
CTATTCTTCACAGACGACTTTCGAGGTCTGTTATTTCAGTCGTGACGAACTGTGATCCCTCCCCCTTGTGGGGAGGGTCGGCCGAGCGAAGCGGAGGCCGGGGTGGGGGTTTACACGCGCGGTCTTTCCGTTGCTCACCCCCACCCGACCGGCCTTCGGCCGGCCACCCTCCCCACAAGGGGGAGGGATAAGAAAGGGCGTCAATTTTCCAGGTTCTTCGCCGCCGGGAAATCCCGCGAATAAACCGGGCTCTTCAGAAACTCGGCCTTGTCGTAGGTCCAGAACTGGCTGACGTCGGGATAGGTCTTGAACACCGAATTGACGAGCCGGCCGTCCTTGCGGGTGACCTTGCGCAGATAGACGTTGCCGACCACGTTGCCGAGATCGTCGAACGAGACCTGGCCGCGCGCGGTATCGACATGGGTCGCGCGCAGCGCCGCCATGAAGGCCGGCTTGTCCTCGATCTTGCCGTTCACCGCCTTCAGCGCGCCTTCGAGCACCGCGGCCTCGACATAGGTCGCGGCGGCGTAGAAGCCGGGATCGTATTTGAACTCCTGGCGGAACGCCGGCGCAAAGACCTTGTTCTGCGGATTGTCGAGTTCGGCGGAATACCAGCAGGCCGTGATGATGCCGAGCGCCTCGTCGCCCATGTTGCGCAGCACCGATTCGTCGAGCGCCGTCATGCCGCCGATCACCGGCAGCTTGTCTTTCATGCCGTAGTCGACCAATTGGCGCAGGAAACGGAAGCCGTTGGAGCCGGCAAAACCGAGGAAGGCGGCGTCGGCGCTCTTCAATTGCGCGACATAGGAACCGTAATCCGGCACCGTGAGCGGCGGAAACAGTTTTTGGACGATCTTGCCGCCATTGTCCTCGAACACCCGCTGGAAGCCGGCGCACATCTCATGGCCGTAAGCGAGGTCGTCGGCGATGGTGATCATCTTCTTGTATTTGAGTTCCTTGGCGGCGTATTCGCCGAGCGGTTGGGCGCATTGCGAGGAGGTCGAGGTGGCGCGCACGAACCACGGGTTGGGCTTGCGCTGCGTCATGTCCTCGGCGGCCGCCACCGACAGCGTCGGCATCTGGACCTGGCGGATGTAGTCGTCGATCGCCAGCGCCTCGAACGCGGCCAGCGGCCCGATCAGGCACTGCACATTGTTCTTCTCGACCAGTTCCTGCGTCTTGGTGCGCGCGGTGGCCGGCACGCCGGCGGTATCGGCGACGATCAGGTCGATCTTGCGGCCCGCCAGCGTATTGTCGCGCTCCTTCAGATACATCAGCAGCGCGCGCTCCATGTCGATGCCGCCCGACGCCAGCGGGCCGGTCTTCACCGTGAGCAGCCCGACCCGGATCGGTCCCTCGCCCGCCGCGCGCGCGACGCGCGGCAGGGCCGCGGCAACAAGTCCGGCGGTGGCGACGTGCCTGACGAAATGGCGGCGTGAAATGGCCATGGTCGTTCTCTCCCCTTCGTTCCCTATCCGGGCTCGCGCGGCCCTTTCGAAGGATGATCCCTCCGTTTTCTGTATTGATCAAGTGACAAACAAACGGATACCCGCCGATCGGTTTATTGCCGGACTGCGATGCAACCGGCGGGGGTTGCGTGGCCTTCGAATTCTGGGACACTGCGATCGACATCAGGTGAAACCGCCACCAGGAGACGCGCCTTGACCACATCGCCATGGAGCTTCATGACAGCCGTCGAAATGGCGGCGGCGCTAAAGGCCAAAAAAGTCTCGGCGGTCGAGCTGGCGCAGCACGCGATCGAGCGGATCGAACGCCATGACGACAGCATCAATGCGATCTGCGTACGCGATTTCGACCGCGGCCTCGAGGCCGCCCGAGCCGCCGACGCGGCACTGGCGCGCGGCGAGAGCAGGCCGCTGCTCGGAATTCCGCTGACGCTCAAGGAATCCTTCAACGTCGCCGGGTTGCCGACGACCTGGGGCAATCCGGCGCAAAAGAATTTCATTCCATCGGAAGACGCGTTGGCGGTGACGCGGGTCAAGGCCGCCGGCGGCGTCATCCTCGGCAAGACCAACGTGCCGCTCAATCTCGGCGACTGGCAGAGCTACAACGACGTCTACGGCACCACCAACAATCCGTTCGATCTTGGCCGTACCCCCGGCGGCTCGTCGGGCGGATCTTCCGCCGCACTGGCGGCGGGTTACGGCGCCTTGTCGTTGGGATCGGATATCGGCGGCTCGCTGCGGGTGCCGGCGTTCCATTGCGGCATCTATGCGCACAAGCCGACCTTCGCCCTGGTGCCGCCGCGCGGCCATACGCCGCCGCCCTTGCCGCCGCTGCCATTCGACCGCGATCTCTCCGTGATCGGACCGATGGCGCGCGGCGCCGCCGATCTGTCGCTGCTGCTCGATGTCATTGCAGGCCCGGACCCGCTGGAAGCCGGCAAGGCGTACAAGCTTCAACTGCCGGCGGCGCGCCATGACGCGCTGAAGGATTTTCGCGTGTTGCTGATCGAAACCAATCCGGTGATGCCGACCAATGCCGCGGTGCGCGCCGGCATCGAGCGGCTGGCGGCAGGTCTCGGCAAGGCCGGCGTCAAGCTCGAACGCGGCAGTCCGCTGTTGCCGGATTTCGCGGCCTCGACCCGGCTCTATATGCGGATCCTGATGTCGTTCCTCGCCGCCTCGTTTCCGCCCGAGGATTATGCCGGCGCGCAGGCCGGCGCGGCCGCCCTGTCGCCGGGTGACACCAGCCTTGCGGCCGAACGGCTGCGCGGCATCACGCTGGGCCACCGCGACTGGCTGTTCGCCGATGGCGGCCGGACGCGGCTGCGCGCACAATGGCGCGAGCTGTTCAAGACGTTCGACGCGGTGATCTGTCCGGTGATGCCGACGCCGGCCTATCGGCACGATCATTCGGTCGATCAGGAAACCCGCCGCATCAGCATCGACGGCAAGGATTATGTCTATCCCGATCAA
>JAQGJF010000706.1 GCA_028290765.1 Tardiphaga sp. | reverse complement strand
TTTGGACCGAAACAGTAGACACGTGATGGCCGGGCAAAAGCGCGAAGCGCGTCTTCGCGCATAAGTCCCGGCCATCTACGCCTTAACTCCGTAAGACGTGGATGCCCGGGACGTACGCGAAGACGCGCTTCGCGCTTTAGCCCGGGCATGACGAACTCTGAATGCGGACTACTTGTTTTCTTCGCCCTTCGCCTCGTTCCACAGCGCATCCATCTCCGCCAGCGAAGCCATTTCCAGCGTGCGGCCGCGCGCGGCGAGTGTTCGCTCGATATAGGCGAACCGCCGCTCGAATTTGGCGTTGGTGCCGCGCAGCGCCTGGTCGGGATCGGCGCCGACGTGACGCGCGAGGTTGACCAAAGCAAACAAGAGATCGCCGGTTTCCGCCGCCATCTCGGCCTTGTCGCCGCGGTCGAGCGCTGCCTCGATCTCGTCGGCTTCCTCGCGGATCTTGTGCAGCACCGCGCGCGGATCGTTCCAGTCGAATCCGACGCTGGAAGCCTTGCGTTGCAATTCCATCGCCCGCGTGAGCGGCGGCTGTCCCGCCTTGACGCTGGACAGCAGCGATGGGTGCGAATGCTCTTCGACGGGGCGGCGCGCGGCGCGTTCGGCTTTTTCCTCGGCCTTGATGCGCTCCCAGGCGCCTTTCACATCCGACGGCGTCAATTGTCCGTTCTGGTCGACGAAGACATGCGGATGCCGGCGGATCATCTTGCGGGTGATCGCCTCGACCACGTCGCCGAACGAAAACGCGTTCTGCTCCTCCGCCATGCGGGCGTGAAACACCACCTGCAGCAGGAGATCGCCAAGTTCCTCGCAGAGATCAGGAAGATCGTGGCGCGCGATGGCGTCGACGACTTCATAGGCTTCCTCGATGGTGTAGGGCGCGATGGTCGCAAAGTTCTGTTCGAGATCCCACGGGCAACCGGTTCCCGGGGTTCGCAGCTGCGCCATGATGTCGAGCAGGCGGGCGATATCGCGGGAAGGGGTCATGGCACACCGGGGTTGATGCAGGATCGGGCCTTCTATGCCGCAAGACGCGCGGCGGTCCCAGCGAAAAGCAGCCATTTCTCGCGTGATTCACATCCATTGGCGGCCATGTCCCGGAGTGCTATGGGCACGCCATGAGCGATCCATTCCAGACCGAAACCGCGCTGGTGCTGTTCTCCGGCGGACAGGATTCCGCCACCTGCCTCGCCTGGGCGTTGCAGCGTTTTGCAGGCGTCGAAATGCTGGGCTTTCGTTATGGGCAGCGTCACGCCATCGAACTTGATTGCCGCGATCGCCTGCTCGACGGCATGAAATCATTGAACGCCGGCTGGGCGGCAAAGCTCGGCGAGAGCCACACCCTGGATATCCCGACACTGGCCGATGTGTCCGACACCGCGCTGACCCGCGATGTTGCCATCGCCATGGGGGCGGATGGCTTGCCCAACACCTTCGTGCCCGGCCGCAATCTGGTGTTTCTGACCTTCGCCGCGGCGCTGGCCTATCGGCGTGGCATTACCCACATCGTCGGCGGCATGTGCGAGACCGACTATTCGGGTTACCCCGACTGCCGCGACGAAACCATCAAGGCGCTGGAGGTCGCGCTCAACCTCGGCATGGCGAGGCCATTCGAGTTGCACACGCCGCTGATGTGGCTCGACAAGGCCGGCACCTGGGCGCTGGCCCATCAAGCCGGCGGCGTGGGGCTGGTCGATCTGATCCGCGAGCATTCGCACACCTGTTACCTCGGCGAACGCGGCACGCGGCATGATTGGGGTTTTGGTTGCGGCGAATGTCCGGCGTGCCAGTTGCGCGCCAAGGGATGGCGGCAATACGCGGCGCGCTAATCACGAAAATCCTCCGGCGTCAGTTCGATCGGTGAACCGTGCGGCGTGCGATCGGCGGCGCGATCCCAGGCGTCGCGCGTGCGAAGCAGGGTCTCCGGCGTCGCGACGCCCTTTTCCGCGATCAGCCTTTCCAGCGTCGCCAGCCAGTGCCGGTAATAGGTTTCTCCGGTGTCGGGATCGCCCGATGCCTGCGCGCGCTTGATTTCGCGCGCCAGCGCATCGGCCCATTCGTTCCAGGTGAACAACCCGCGCTCGTGCAGCGCAAGCGCCATCGCAAAGGCCTGCGCCTCCCAGGGCTCGCGAAACACCGGCCCTTCTTCGTCGTGAGGAATGCCGGGCACGGCAGTGGTCGCGCGGGCGGCGGCGGTGCGATCGGGCGCCATCACGCCGGCTCCAGATACGGCTCCCAGGCGTCGACCGAGATCTGGCTCGCCGGTTCGGCGTTGTCGCCCCACAATTCACGGCCATCGAAGGTCACGGTGTACAGCCATTGCGGATGCTCGCCGCCGCCATGGGCGTTGCTGTCGGGAAAAACGTGGGCGCCATGGATGCGTTCGATCAGCCCGACATGCCCGCGCACATAACGCGGCAGTCGCGTATGCGTCGGCGGATTAATGGTCTTGGTCCTGACGCGGTCGCCGACGGCGAACAAAGCGGGCTTGCTGACGTCGCGTTCGGTCGGGCTGCCCCGGTGCAGCATGGCGGCGACGCCGTCAGCAGTCAGCTTCCTGGCGACGGGTTTCGGCGGATGCAGCCGGTGGCCGGCCTGGATTTCATCCGGTGAAACCAGATCGCGCTCCAGCATCAGCCGCTCCAACCCGGCGAGCCAGATCTGATAATAGCTCTTGTCGAGGTAATCCTGGTGCGGCCGGT
>JAQGJF010000668.1 GCA_028290765.1 Tardiphaga sp. | reverse complement strand
ACGCTGGCTCCGCCCTCGACGCAATCGACCAGCACGGAGGCGAGTTGATCCAGTTCACGCTCGGCGACCGGAGCATCGAGCGAAACGATTTCCGCCGCTGCGATCACGCCGCCAGATCGAGTTTTGACTCGACCGTGGCGTCGGCATTGAGCCGGTAGATGATCGGCACGCCGGTGGCGAGTTCGCGCGCCAGAATGCCTTCCGGAGTCAGCTTTTCCAGCACCATGATCAGCGCCCGCAACGAATTGCCGTGCGCCGCGACCAAAGTGCGCTCACCGCGCAATACACAGGGCAGGATCTCCTGCACGTAATAAGGCAACGTGCGCGCCAGCGTATCCTTCAGGCTTTCGCCGCCCGGCGGCGGGACGTCGTAGGATCGGCGCCAGACATGCACCTGCTCCTCGCCCCATTTTTTGCGGGCGTCGTCCTTGTTGAGGCCGGAAAGATCGCCATAGTCGCGCTCGTTGAGGGCGAGATGCTTCTTGACCGGAAGCCCGTTCTGACCCAGTTCCGCCAGCGCCAGATCGAGCGTGTGCTGCGCCCGAAGCAGCACCGACGTAAAAGCGATATCGAACACCAGTCCCTGCGACTTCAGCTTGCGGCCGGCATCTTTCGCCTCCGCGATCCCCTTCTCGGTCAGGTCGGGATCTTTCCAGCCGGTAAAAAGATTCTTCAGATTCCATTCGCTTTGGCCATGACGCACAAGCACGAGAAGGCGATCGTTCATTACGTTTCTTCCGTTTTTTTAGAAATCACTCAGGCCCAGCACGTCGGCCATCGAATAGTGCCCCGGCTTTTTGCCGTGGGCCCACAGCGCCGCCTTCAGTGCGCCATGGGCGAAGATCATGCGATCCTCGGCCTTGTGCGAGAGTTCGATACGCTCATAGGGACCGGCGAAAATCACGCTGTGATCGCCGGTCACGGAACCGCCGCGCAGCGAGGCGAAGCCGATGTCGCCGGTCTCGCGCGCGCCGGTGAGACCATCACGTCCGCGCGCCGAATGCTGATCGAGATCGATCTTGCGGCCGGCGGCGGCGGCCTCGCCCAGCAGCAGAGCGGTGCCCGAGGGTGCGTCGATCTTGGCGCGGTGATGCATTTCGAGGATCTCGATGTCGAAACCGTCGTCCAGCGATTGCGCCACCCGCTTCACCAGCGCCGCGAGCAGGTTGACGCCGAGGCTCATATTGCCGGACTGCACCACCACGGCCTGCGTGGTGACGCTCTTGATCACCGCGTTGTCGGAGGCCGAAAGGCCGGTGGTGCCGATCACATGGACGAGGCCGCGCTGCGCGGCGATCGCGACATTGGCGATGGTGGCGCCGGGCACGGTAAAATCGAGGATGCCGTCGGCGTCTTTCGACAGCGACCAAAGGTCCGCCGAAAGCATGACTCCGTTGGCCGGCAGGCCCGCCAGCGTACCGGCGTCCTTGCCGAGCAGTTCGGAACCCGGCGCTTCCAGCGCGCCGGTGAGGACGGCGCCTTCGGTCTCGGCAATGACCCGCGTCAGCGCCCGCCCCATCCGGCCGCCGGCCCCCGCAACGATCAAGCGCATATCGGACATATCAGAGCCCTCAGAAATATTATTGCGGTATAGCCGGGGCAAGGGGTCCCGGCAACCGATCCGGCTGATTGAGGTTACTTACGGCTGCGGGCCGTCGTAACCTTCGATGATCACCAGATCTCCTTCCGAATGCGGGCCGCGGATGGCGACCAGATCGGTGTATTCCGGCGAATTGTAGCACGCCAGCGCGGTCTGGTAGTCCTTGAATTCCAGCACCACGTTGCGCGACCGCGACGTGCCTTCCCTGAGCTCGAAAGTTCCACCCCGCACGATAAACTTCGCACCGTATTTCTTGAACACCGCGCCGTTCTTGGCGATGTATTCCTTGTAGCCGTCCATGTTGTGAATATCGATGCGTGCGATCCAGTAAGCCTTCGGCATTTGCTGCTCCTGATTTTGATCTTGCCTTTGATCTTGCCTGTTGTGCGTCAACCTTGCGCCTGGGCGATCTCGGCCACGATGGCCTCCGCAGCCGCCTTCGGATCCGGCGCGTCGATGACGGGACGCGCGGCGACGAGGTAATCCGACCCCGCGGCGATGGCGCGGCCCGGCGTCATGATGCGTTTCTGGTCGCCGACCGCACTCGACGCCGGCCGGACGCCCGGCGTCACCAGCTTCATCTGCAACCCGACGATCTTGCGCAAATTGGCGGACTCTTCCGGCGAACAGACGATGCCGTCGATGCCCAGCACCTGCGCCTGCTGGGCGCGGAATGCGACCATGTCGGTGACGCCGAGCCGGTAGCCCGCGGCATGAAGATCGTCGTCGTCATAGGAGGTCAGCACGGTGACCGCGAGAATTTTCAGGTCCGACCCGGCGCGGCCTTCGACCGCGGCCTTCATGGTTTGCGGATAGGCATGGACGGTCAGGAAGGTGGCGCCGAGCTTCGCCACGCTTTCGACGCCGCGCGCGACCGTATTGCCGATATCGTGCAGCTTGAGATCGACGAAAACTTTCTTCCCGGCGCGCACCAGTTGCGGCACCAGCGGCAGGCCTCCGGCATAAGCGAGCTGATAGCCGACCTTGTAGAACGTCACGCTGTCACCGAGCCGCGCCACCATCGCCTCGGCGGCCTCCACGCTCGGCAGATCCAGTCCGACGATCAGTCGGTCGCGGGGAGCCAGGAAAGCATTGCCGGTCATTTGCATCTCACCTCACTTCATTTGCTGCGCGAAATCGATCAATTGCCGCACCATCGCCTTGAGCGCTTCGCTGTCGGCTTGATGTTTCAGCCGATCCATCTCGTCATAAGCTTCGTCGGCGAATGACAGCGCGAGCTGGTTGGGAACGACGGTGGCGCGGCAGGCCGACAGGATCAGCCGCAGCGCCGCCAGGCATCGCGTCCCGCCCAATCGACCGGCGGAAGCGGCGGCGATCGCAAACGGCCGTTCGCGAAACACCTGGCCCCTGGTTTCGTGCGGATCCTGCACCCGCGACACCCAGTCGATGGCGTTCTTGAGCAGCGCCGGCAGCGAGGAATTGTATTCCGGGGTGACCAGCAGCACGCCGTCATGGCGGCCGATCATGCGCTTGAGATTGATCGCATGCTTCGGCACGCCTTTGCTCTCGAGGTCGCCATCGTAGATCGGCAGCGGATAATCGGCGAGCGAGAGGCGGGTGACATCGGCCTCGGCGCGCGTCAGCTCATCGACCGCGGCGGCCGCGAGCCTCGCATTGCGCGAGCCGGTGCGAAGCGATCCGGGGAGGACGAGGATTTTCAGCGCGGGCATGATGTCGATCGCGTTAGAGCATGATCCGGAAAAGTGGAAACCGGTTTTCCGAAAAGATTATGCTCAAACAATAGAGCATGATCCCGAAAAGTGG
>JAQGJF010000643.1 GCA_028290765.1 Tardiphaga sp. | reverse complement strand
GAAGATCATGCGAGAGCAGGGGGCGTCACCGCCGGCCGGCGGTTTTGCCAAGGAAACCATCCTCGGACAGGAATTCGATTCCAGCAGGCCGGAGGACTACCTCAAATCGCTTCGCAAGAGCTGACGTCGCGCGGCCTTCAACGGGGGCCGGCCCGGCTGAAGGCTTCGACGACGACGCTGGCGTTTCGCGCCCCCGACATCGGCTGTGTCCGCCCCTCGACATCCGTCGCGCGAGACACGATACGAAGGGCGCCCGCCGCGGCGTGACGTATCGCGGTAAAACCCTGCCAGGATTTGCCAATGCGGGGCGACAGATCCGCGCCCGACCATGTTTCGCCGCCGTCGATGCTGACGTCCACCCGGGCGATATCATGCTCGCCCCAGCTCCAGCCGGTAATTTCCACCCGGCCGGCGTCGAGCATTGCACCGGTTTCGGGAGTCACGATCGCCGAATCCGGCGCCACCGACCAGACCGGATGTCGGACACCCGCCGCGTCCGTGTCGTTGTACCAGGTGGTGGTGAAGGGACCGCCGGCGCGCCGCTCCGCCAGATGCAGCGCCGAGACCCACTTGACCGAATTGGTGCCGTACCAGCCCGGCACGATGAGCCGCACCGGTCCGCCGCGATAGGCGCTCAGCGGCTCGCCGTTGATTTCGAAGGCCAGCAGAACCTCGTCCCGCAGCGCCTTCTCGATCGGAATGTCCTTCTGGTATTTCGCAATCAAAACGCCTGCGAACGATCCGCCATCGGAGCCGTCAGCCCACACATGCGTGGCTTGCGGATCGTATCCGCTGCGCACCAGAACGTCGCGCAATCGGATACCACGCCAGACGACGTTGCCGATGCGGTCCGGCGTCGGTTCGCCTGGCTTCATCGGGTTCCCGGCACATTTGTGAAACGACGTCAGCGCATGATCCTGAAATCCGGCCAGATCTTCGAATCTCAGCGTCAGGGGGCTGGCGACCATGCCGGTGACCGAGAGGGTCCAGTCGTCGCGCGAGATCGCGGGGATACCCAGATGGGCGAGGACGAACAAATCCGGCTCCGACGTCACGAAGGAAGTCAATTGCGAGATCTTTCGCGGCACCGAACGGTAGGTGCCTGTTTCGAGCATTGTCGTCATTTGGTCTCCTCAATGGATGACGGTCGCCCGGGGCTGGCTTTCAGAACGCTAATTCCGCAGAATGGCGCCGGGCAGGCCAGCTTGCTGCCCAAAGCATCGTTGCTCAACCAAGAAGGCGCTTCGTGTTCGACTGGAACGACCTAGTCTACTTTCTGGAACTGGCCCGGCAAAGTCGCCTTGCGCCGGCTGCGCGCAGGCTCAAGGTCGACCATACGACCGTCAGCCGGCGTATCGCCGAGCTGGAAAAAAGCCTCTCCGTCAAATTGTTCGACAGAAAGCCGGATGGTTTCGTGCTGACGGAACACGGACATCGGCTGTTTGCGATTGCGGAGCGCATCGAGCAGGAAGCCTCGGCGGTCCCGCAGGCGCTGGGCTCGGACAACGCCACGGCGATGGGGCGGGTCCGCGTCGCCACGATGGAAGGCATCGCGGCCTTCTTCCTGGCCGAGCGCTTTACCGAACTGGCTCTGAAAAATCCCGGAATCACCGTCGAGCTCGTCACCGAACGGCATCTCATCAGCCTGACGAAGCGGGAAGCGGACATCTTCATCAGTTTCGTCCATCCGACAGGACCCCGCCTGGTCGTGAAGAAGCTGGGATCGTTTCGTCTCGCGCTCTACTCCAGCCCGGCCTACCTGGCGCGCCGCGGCATGCCGAAGGATCGGGCGGAACTGGCGGCGCATACCTTCATCGATTATGTCGAAGACCTCGTCGCGATTCAGCCGGTGCACTGGTTGCTCGACGTATTGGAGCCGAGCAACGTCGCGTTCCGCTCGTCGAGCATGCATGCCCAGCAGAACGCGGTTGCCGCGGGGGCCGGCATCGGACTGCTGCCGCTGTTTTCCGCGAAGACAAATCCGGGACTCGTCCCCGTTCTGGCAGACGAGGTGAGGGTCTACCGCGACGTGTTTCTGTCGCTGCATGAGGACCTGGAATTCATGACGCGTGTCCGCTCGGTCAGCCGCCATCTCACCCACATTTTCGATCGCGACAAGAATTTCCTCAACGAGTTCTGACGACCATTGGCGCCACCGTCTGTCGAGGTTGGCACATTCGAGATCTCGCGCGGGCGCGGAAAATCCGCAACACCCGTTGCGAAAATAGCGGTTGATTCGTCGCTCAGGTCTTCTGCTTCGCCACCACCGCCTCATACGCCGCCTGCAAGCGCTCGCCGACCGAGGGCCCGGATTTCCTGCGCCGCTTCACGCGAAGATGGATCTCGCGCAGTTCGTCCATGAACTCCGCCCACATTTTCGGACCGCCCTCGCTGAGCAATTGCGCGCGGATGCCGAGTTCTTCGGAGACCGGAAGATACTTGAACCCCCACCCCGCCATCTGCGCCAGGATCGGCAGCAGCTCGATGCCCTGTTCGGTCAGGCTGTAGATGCCTTTCTGCTTGTGGCTGGGATCGTCCTCCCGGGTGATGATCCCCTGGTCGAGCAGCATCTTCAGCCGGTCGGCGAGAATGTTCGACGAGATGCCTTCGTCGGATTTGGTCAGCAGTTCGCGGTAATGCCGGCGGTTGCCGAACATGATGTCGCGAATGATCAGCAGGCTCCATTTGTCGCCCACCACTTCGAGCGTGAGATTGATCGGGCAGCCCGAGCGTTGAACTTCGTTCATGAGGCCTTCTTTTTCGGCTTCTCCAGTCCGCTCGAAGGAGCAGAACAGCCACCGCAAAAACCGCTTGCAATATCGTACCGGTTTGGTAGATACGCAACAAGTTGCGAAATGCAAGTGGTTTAGGGAAGGGTATCATGGCCAGGCTGATCATGTGGAATCTGATGACGCTCGATGGATTCGTGGAAGGTCCGAACCGCGACATCTCCTGGCATTCCGATGTCTGGGGCGATGAGCTGGAACGGCTGTCGATCGAACAGTTGAACGCCGCCGGCGGATTGCTGTTCGGGCGGGTCACCTATGAATTGATGGCCAACCATTGGCCCAGCGCCACCGGCGAGGTTGCGGACTTCATGAATGCGGCGCCGAAATACGTGTTCTCGCGCACGCTGACGACATCGGGCTGGAACAACACGCGGCTCCATGGCGATGACGCACCGGCGACGGTCGCGCGGCTGAAGCGCGAAACCGCCAAGGACATCTTTTTGTTCGGCAGCGCCGATCTGGCGGCGAGCCTGATCCCGCACGGGCTGATCGATGAATTCCGCATCGCCGTGAACCCGATCATCCTGGGCGGCGGCACGCCGCTGTTCAAACCGGGGCAACGGACCAGACTGAAGCTGCTCGACAGCCGGACACTGTCGACCGGCATCGTCATCCTGCGCTACGCGCCGAACTGAGAGGAGACCGGGATGTCACTCACCTTGTATTTCCATCCACTGGCGTCGTTTTGCCAGAAGGCGCTGATTGCCTTGTATGAAAACGATACGCCGTTCTCGCCGCAAATGGTCGATCTCGGCAACGAGGCCGAACGCGCCGCGCTGCTGAAATTGTGGCCGATCGGAAAGTTTCCGGTACTGCGGGACGCGGCCCGGGATCGGACCGTGCCCGAATCCAGCATCATCATCGAGTATCTCGACCGGTATTATCCCGGTCGTACGCCCTTCGTGCCCGCGGATCCCGACCTTGCGTGGCAGACGCGGCTCCGCGACCGATTCTACGACCTCTATGTGCACGAGCCGATGCAGAAGATCGTCGGCGACCGGCTGCGGCCCCGGGAAAAAGCCGATCCGTTTGGCCTGGAAGAGGCCAGGGCGCGGTTGCAGACCTCCTATGACATGATCGAGCAGGAGATGGCGACCCGGACCTGGGCGATGGGCGATCATTTCACGCTTGCCGATTGCGCGGCCTGCCCGTCGCTGTTTTACGCCAACAAGGTTTTTCCGTTCGGCGGCACGCACAAGAACGTGGCGGCCTATTTCGACCGGCTGAAGGCGCGTCCGTCCTACGCGCGCGTGCTCGCGGAGGCAGAGCCTTACCTGAAATTGTTCCCGACCTGAGGAGTTGAATATGGCCTCACCAACCAAATCGGACATCATCCGCGGCATGTTTGCCGCTTATCAGTCAAAGGACCGCGGCGTGGTCGAACGGACGCTGACCGACGACTTCACCTTCACTAGCCCCTATGACGACGCCATCGACCGGGCGACCTATTTCGAGCGCTGCTGGCCGAACAGCGAACGCATCCATCTGTTCGACATCGAGCGGATTTTCGAGCAGGGCAACGAAGCCTTCGTGATCTACCGGATCGTCAACGACGACGGCAAGGAATTCCGCAACACCGAGTTTCACCGGTTTGACGGCGACAGGATCCGCAGCGTCGATGTCTATTTCGGCGCCAGTTACCGGAATGGCGTGTTCATGAAGCAGCAGCCATAAGAAATAAGTCGTAGGCATGTCGGCTCAGTGCGATCCGGTTCGTCATTCTGCAGCATGCAAAATTGGATAATTCAGGGAAGGAAATCAGATGGTGAACATGACCAGCGCCGGCGGGCTGTCGAAACCGCGTCTGGGCCGCATGCATGACGTCATGGCGGGCCATGTTGAAACCGGAGATCTGCCCGGGATGGTGACCCTGGTGAGCCGGCGTGGCGAGGTTCATGTCGACGCGATCGGCCGCATCGCGATCGACGGCGCGCCCATGCAGCGCGACACCATCTTCCGCATCAGTTCGATGACCAAGCCGGTCACCGCCGTCGCCGCGATGATCCTGGTCGAGCAGTGCAAATTGCGGCTCGATGAGCCGGTCGATCGCTGGCTGCCCGAACTGGCGGATCGCAAGGTGCTCCGCGCCATCGACGCGCCGGTCGACGATACCGTACCGGCCAACCGCGCCATCACGCTGCGCGATCTGCTGACCTTCCGTCTCGGTTACGGCATGATCATGGTGTTTCCGGATCGCCATCCGGTGCAGCGCGCCATCGGCGAGGCCGGCTTTGCGCCAGGGCCGGTGTTTCCGTCGTTCCCGCCGGACGAACTGATGAAGCGCTACGGCAGCCTGCCGCTGATCTATCAGCCCGGCGAGCGCTGGCTTTACAACAGTGGGACGGAAATCCTCGGCGTCTTGATCGCGCGGGCGGCCGAGACCACGCTCGGCGAATTCTTCCACGATCGCATCTTCGCGCCGCTGGGCATGAAGGACACGGCGTTCAGCGTGCCGCAAGCCAAGCTCAACCGGTTTGCAACCGCCTACGCCCGCGACCACGCGACGCAAGAGCTGAAAGTGTTCGACGATCCCGTCGCCGGAAAATTTTCGAGCCCGCCGGTGTTTGAAAACGGCAGCGCCGGGCTGGTCTCGACCGCCGACGATTTCAACGCCTTCGCACAGATGATGCTGAACGGCGGACGCGCCGGAGGCGAACGCATCCTGTCGCGGCCGTCGGTCGAATTGATGACGACCGACCAGATCACGCCGGAGCAGAAATCGGGTTCCGAATTGTTCTTTGGCGACAACCGCGGCTGGGGTTTTGGGATGTCGGTCTTCACCAGGCGCGACGATCTTTGTACGACGCCCGGCCGGTTCGGCTGGGATGGCGGCTACGGCACGTCGTGGTATTCCGACCCGCGCGAGCAGCTCACCGGCATCCTGCTGACCCAGCGCATGATGGACTCGCCGCAGCCGCCGCGCGTTTTCACCGATTTCTGGACCTCGGCCTATCAGGCGGTCGACGATTGAGGGGCCCTCGCGACGTCTCGCCGCAGGGTCCAAGGGGCATCCAGGGCGCCATTACCTCTGAAATAATTTCATCCGGAATGTCGGTCTGGCAAAACCCCCTTCGTCATATCCATGAAGCCAGCGTTCGGCGGTCACCGCCGGTCACCCGGCTATAGTCGAATGCCAACGCCAAAACGGAGAATGACGATGCGGTTCATGGTGATTGTAAAGGCCAGCAAGGATTCCGAAGCCGGCGTGATGCCGAGTACGGAACTGCTGACCGCGATGGGTAAATTCAACGAAGAAATGGTGAAGGCCGGCATCATGCAGGCGGGCGAGGGGCTGCATCCCAGTTCGAAAGGCGCACGGGTCAAGTATTCCGGCGGACGAAACACCGTGAACAGCGGTCCGTTCAAACTGACCGACGATCTCGTTGCGGGGTTCTGGCTGATCCAGACCAAATCACTGGAAGAAGCCATCGAATGGATGAAACGCGCACCGTTCGACGGCGGCGCCGAGATCGAAATCCGGCAGGTGTTTGCGGCGGAGGATTTCGGCGAGGCTTTGACGCCCGAGCTTCGCGAGCAGGAAGAACGGCTGCGCGCGCAATCCGCGAAAAAATAGTCGTTGCCCTCACGTTTCAGTAAGACAAGGAACAACCCATGCGCTTCATGATGTTGATGATTCCCCTAGGCTACGAGACCGCGCCGCCGGACGTGAAGCTCGATCCCGAACGGGTGACGGCGATGATGAAATACAACAAGGCGCTGCAGGAGGCCGGCGTGCTGATCACGCTCGACGGCCTGCACCCGCCGTCGATGGGGGCGCGGGTCTCGTTCGCCGGCGGCAAGCCGCTGGTGACCGACGGTCCCTTTGCCGAGGTCAAGGAAGTGCTCGGCGGGTACTGGATGATCGAGGTGAAGTCGCGCGACGAGGCGATCGCCTGGGCCAAAAAGTGCCCAGCCTCCGACAATGAGGTTATCGAAATCCGCCAGGTCCAGGAAATGTCGGATTTTCCCGCCGACGTTCAGGAGGCCGCCGCCGGTCTTGGCGAATTGCGGGCGGGATCGCGGCGCGGCTGAGCCGCAATCGCTGCCTGCGACAAGTAGTGACCTTTGCGTCCGGCTCATGTAAAAGCCCTTAACATGAGCTGGCGTAAAGACCGCGGCGCCGAGCGCGGCTATCATCACGGCAATCTGAAAGAGGCGCTGCTGCAGGCAGCGCTCGGGCTGATCGCGGAAAAGGGCCCGGCCGGGTTCACCTTCGCCGACGCCGCGCGTTCGGCCGGGGTCAGCCCGGCGGCGCCGTACCGGCATTTCCGCGACCGCGACGAACTGCTGGCCAGCATTGCGCAGCGCGGCTTCGAGCAGTTCGAGGCGGTGCTGACGGCGGCATGGGACGACGGCCGGCCCGACACGGTCACCGCGTTCGAGCGGCTCGGCAAGGCCTATCTGGCATTCGCCCGCGAGGAGCCGGCGTTTTACTCGGCGATGTTCGAATCCGGAGTCCCGATCGACGTCAATCCGCTGCTGCCGGTGGCGAGCGAGCGCGCCTTCGCTGTCATTCGCGCCGCGGCCGAACGGCTGGCGGCGCTGACGCCGCCCGGCGTGGCGCGTCCGCCGGCGCTGATGATGGCGCTGCATATCTGGTCGATGTCGCATGGCGTCGCCTCGCTGTTCGGCCGCGGCGACGCCGCGCGCCGCAAGCTGCCGATGTCGCCGGAAGACCTGCTGGAGGCGGGGGTCCTGATTTATCTGCGCGGCCTCGGCTTCACGACCGACCGCAAACCGCCGGGTCAAGCCGGTCAGGCGGACCAGAAGCCAGCCGGCCCGTGGGGAACCGCCTCAAAATAATTTTCGGGGGCGGCGGGGAGCCGGCTTGACAAAAATCCCGGACGGTTTAGGTATGTAAATGTTATTTACATTAACACGGCATCACGCCGTTAATGGAGAGGGAAATGGCCTACACCGCAGATGTCAATCGATGGCGCGGCCCGGCACAAGAGCCTTACCGCCCGCATATGCTTCATTCGCCCTGGCATCCCGGCTGGATCGTTGTGACCGTGCTGGGTTTCATCTTCTGGTGGCCGATTGGCCTCGCACTTCTCTTCTTCACACTCGGGAGCAGGAAAATGGGTTGCTGGAGCCAAGACCGCTTTGAGAACAAGATGGAGCGGATGCAGTACAAGATGGAGCGGATGCGCAACCGCATGGAAAGCCATGGTTTCGGCTTCCGCGGCTTCGGCCCGCCCTCGAGCGGCAACCGCGCCTTCGATGAATACCGCGTCGAAACGCTGCGCCGCCTCGAGGAGGAGCAGGTCGAGTTCAAGGATTTCCTCGATCGCCTGCGCCACGCCAAGGACAAGGAAGAATTCGACCAGTTCATGGCGCAGCATCGCCAGCGCCCGACTCCGCCGCCCACGGACGGCCAGCCGCAGACGTAACTCTGGCGTGAACTTGATGGCTCAGCCTCAGGCTTAATGCCCCCATAAAACCTGATGGCGACAAACCGCCCGTCTGCAAATCGCAGACGGGCGGTTTTGTTTATGCGCCGGCGCGGCGCTTTGTAAGTTTCGTCGGAAGCGCCGCTATCTCGCGCCCGACCTGGTCGGTCGCGACGCGCAGATCATAAGCCGATTGCAGATTAAGCCAGAATTGGGCGCTGGTCTGAAACCAGTGTCCGAGACGAAGCGCCGTATCGCCGGTGATGGCGCGCTTGCCCTGGATGATCTGCGAAATGCGGTTAGGCGGCACCGAAAGCTGCCGCGACAGTTCCGTCGGCGTGATCGCAAGTTCGTTTAATTCGTCGGCTAGAATCTCGCCAGGATGAATTGCGGGCCGGGCCATGCTCTGTTTCCACTCAATGATAATCCACGATCTCGACGTTTGATGCATCCTCTTTCTACCCGCCCACTCCAGGGGAGGGTAAGCAAAAGGGAGTGGCCCGCCCTTGCAAACTGCGCCGGGCGATGTCAATCAAGCGTGATGGATGATCGTGGGACCCACACCAAAGCTCTCTGGTGGCGCTCTTTCCAGAGAGCGGCGCGTCGTCATGCTTGAAACCTGAATTCCCGAACAAGCCTTGAAAACGAATGCCGCCGCCGCTGTCCGGCAGGTGTGTTCGTTGCTCCCGACATGCCTCGCCTGCCGCGGCTCTCTCAGAGGAGAACGCCGATGTCCGCTGCATTGATCGATGCCCTTGCCGTTCCGGTGCGGGCGCTCGCATGGCTCGGCCGGCAGGGCACCCGCGCCATCGCCGGCCTGGTCGTGATCGGCATCGCCCTTCCGCCACTGGGCGAGTGGCTCAGGCCTTATGTCACCGAGGCGATCTTCCTGCTGCTGTGCGTTTCGTTCCTGCGCGTGGACCTGCTGGCGCTGCGCGATCAGCTGCGGCGGCCCGGAATCGTGCTGGCGGCGACGGCATGGACGCTGGTGGCGGTCCCTGCGATCGTCGGCATCGGCTGTCTCGTGACCGGGGCGGACAGGCATTCGCCGGATCTCTTTCTCGCCCTGATGCTGCAGGCCGTGGCGTCGCCGATGATGGCCTCGCCGGCGCTGGCGGCGCTGATGGGGCTGGACTCCACCCTGGTGCTGATCACGCTGGTGACCGGAACCGCGCTGGTGCCGCTGACCGCCCCGCTGTTCGCCTATGTTTTCCTGGGCGCCACGCTGACGCTGTCGCCGCTGGCGCTGGGCGTAAAGCTGGTCCTGATCCTGGCCGGCTCGCTGGGCGTGGCCGCGGCGATCCGAGCCTTGGTCGGCGTGGCGGCGATCCGGCGCCATAAGGAGCCGATCGACGGCATCAATATCCTGATCCTGCTGGTCTTCGTCAGCGCGGTCATGGGATCGGTGGCCGGCAGCTTCTGGCAGGCGCCGCTGCAGGTGGCTGGCCTGGCGCTATTGGCCTTTGCGGTATTTTTCGCCCTTCTCGGCCTCACCATGCTGGTGTTTCGCCGGCTCGGGCCGGAACGGGCGCTGGCGATCGGGCTGATGGTGTCCCAGCGCAATATGGGGCTGATGGTCGCGGCCACGGACGGCCTGCTGCCGGGCCTGACCTGGCTCTATTTCGCGATGTCGCAGTTCCCGATCTACCTGGCGCCGCAGCTGCTCAAGCCGATCGTCGCCCGGCTGACCGGGCAGGGCCGGGACCCGTCCGGCGCGCCGGAGACCGAATAAGCCAAGCCGCCACCAGCATTTACCGCAGGCAAATTTCCCCTTGGTAACCTCGCATTAACCATGATTAGCGTCTGGTTGGAGGCGTAAGGACGCGCGGATAGCCCTTGTTTTGACATGTTGGCAGCGGATTTAGGGCACGGCTTCGGACGGGCCCTCCATGCGACATCACAAGGCTTGGCGTTGGCGCTTTACGCAGCACGGGGCGCGTGCTGCGGAACCGGCAGCGGTCGTGGCGCCCGGATACTGAGATGCTTGAATTGAAGACCTTCAAGTGAAGACCTTGGAATTGAAGACCTTGGGGACACTTGCGTTGAGAGGATACCGCCTATGAATCCGGCCGACGTCGCGCAGTCAGCCTTGCCGCTGGCCTCTTCCGATGTCTCGCTGATTGCATTGTTCCTGCAGGCCCACTGGATCGTGAAAACGGTCATGCTGGGGCTGCTCGGCTGTTCGGTCTGGGTGTGGGCGATCGCGATCGACAAGATGTTCCTGTATGCGCGCACCAAGCGCGCCATGGACCGTTTCGAGCAGGCGTTCTGGTCGGGCGAGTCGATCGAGGAGCTGTATCGCGCGCTGTCGGCCAAGCCGACGCAATCGATGGCGGCGTGTTTCGTCGCGGCGATGCGCGAATGGAAGCGCTCGTTCGAAAGCCAGGCGCGGTCCTTTGCCGGGTTGCAGATGCGGATCGAGAAGGTGATGAACGTGTCGATCGCCCGCGAGATCGAGCGGCTGGAGCGCCGGCTGCTGGTACTGGCGACGGTCGGGTCGGCCGGGCCCTTTGTCGGCCTGTTCGGCACCGTCTGGGGCATCATGTCGAGCTTCCAGTCGATCGCCGCCTCGAAGAACACCTCGCTGGCGGTGGTCGCCCCGGGCATCGCGGAGGCGCTGTTCGCCACCGCGATCGGCCTTATCGCCGCCATCCCGGCGACTATTTTCTACAATAAATTCACGTCAGAGGTGAACCGGCAGGCCCAGCGCCTGGAGGGATTTGCCGACGAATTTTCCGCAATTCTGTCGCGCCAGATCGACGAGCGCGCCTGAGCGGTGGTATATTATGAGCACATTGTGAGCAGCAGATCATGGCGATGAACATGGCAGGACCGTCCGGCGGCGGACGCCGCGGCCGTCGCGCTCCGGTGATGGCCGAGATCAACGTCACACCGATGGTCGACGTGATGCTGGTGCTGCTGATCATCTTCATGGTGGCGGCGCCGCTGATGACGTCGACCATCGACATCGACCTGCCGGTCGCGAGTGGCGGCAAGTCGATCGCATCCAACCAGCCGCCATTGACGTTATCGGTCAAACGCACGGGTGGAAGCTGCAACTCGAATATCGAACTCTACCTCGGGGATGCACTGATTTCGGCTGCCGACTTGCCGCCAAAAATCAAGGCTATCCGGGAAACACGGTCGGATGCCGAGAGCGTCGTGTATCTGCGAGGGGACAAGGACGTCTGTTATACAGACATGATGAAATTACTGGGCACTATTCGAACCGCAGGCTTCAAGGCGAATATCGTCATCATTCCCGAACAGGGGAGTTGAGCGTGAGGCGGCAGATCAGCCTTTGGCTGAAGGCGGAGCGGGACAGCTGAAGTGAAGATCAAGGTCGACAAGACGCTGGTTGCCTCGATTGCCCTGCACGTTCTCGTGCTGGGGTGGGGACTGGTGTCGTTTTCGTCCAAGGCCTTCGACCTGACGCCGGAAGAGTCCGTCGCGGTGGACGTCATTTCTCCCGACCAGCTCGCCAAGGTCATGGCCGGCATGAAGACCGGCAAGAAGGAAGAGCCCAAGCCGCTGGTCGAGAAGGTTGCCGAGGCCAAGCCGCCGGTCGAGGATGCCGTCGGCAAGATCACCGAGAAGGCGCCGGTGGTGACCGACACCGCGCCACCGCCGGTGGAAAAGCCGGTCGAGAAAAAGCCGGATCCGCCAAAGCCCGTGGCCGAGAACAAGCCGAAGGAAGAGCCGAAGCCGATCGAG